>DATCRO010000108.1:0-6378 GCA_036569025.1 Burkholderiaceae bacterium | reverse complement strand
CTTCGGCGTGTTCTCGGGCATGGGCATGATGAAGGCCGCCGCGCTGGCGCCGCACGCGGTGCTGCTGCCCACCGACTTCGACAGCTACCGCCACTACTCGCGCCAGTTCAAGGCCGCCGTCGCCGAGATCGCGCCGGTGATCGAGGATCGCGGCATCGACGAGATCTACATCGACCTGACCGACGTGCCCGGCATCCGCGAGCCGATCGGCCACGACCCGCTGGGCGGGGTGCGCGCGTTCGGCCAGGAGCTCAAGAACAACGTGCGCCGCGCCACCGGCCTCACCTGCTCGGTAGGCATCACGCCCAACAAGCTGCTGTCCAAGATCGCCTCCGAGCTGGACAAGCCCAACGGCCTGACCGTGCTCACGATGGACGACATCCCCACGCGGATCTGGCCGCTGCCGGTGCGCCGCATCAACGGCATCGGTCCGAAGGCCGGCGCGCGGCTCGACGCGCTGGGCATCCACACGATCGGCGAGCTCGCCGCGCGCGACATGGACTGGCTGGTGCAGCACTTCACCGTCAACACCGCGCAGTGGCTGCACGACGTCTCGCGCGGCCTCGACGAGCGCCCGGTGGTCACCAACAGCGATCCGGTGTCGATGAGCCGGGAGACCACCTTCGACCGCGACCTCCACGCCAAGCGCGACCGCGGCGAGCTGGGCGCCATCTTCACCGAGCTGTGCACGCAGGTGGCCGCCGACCTGTCGCGCAAGGGCTGGGTGGGCCGCACCATCGGCATCAAGCTGCGCTTCGACGACTTCAAGACGGTCACGCGCGACCAGTCGATCGCCATCCCCACCGCCGACCCGGCAGAGATCCGCCACGTGGCCGGCCAGTGCCTCAAGCGCGTCGACCTCACGCGGCGGCTGCGGCTGCTGGGGGTGCGCGTGGGCGGCCTCTCGCGCCCGGGCGCGCCCGCGTCCGCGCCGCGCGCCAGGCCCAAGGCCGCCGGCCAGGCGAGCACGGCCACGCCGCAGCCCGCGCAGCGGCCGGACGAACCCACGCTGTTCTGAGCCTGCCTCCCCAACTCGACGGCGCCGCGGCGCCCGCCGGCGGCCTATGCTGTCGCGCACGACAGGCAACGAGGGAGCCCGCATGGCACGCACCTGGTTCTCGCAAGGCCTGGAGGGCGCCATCGCGCGCGACATCCAGGCCAACCTCCTCAAGCAGGGCTTCTTCGCCGGCAACCATGACACGTTCATCGACGGCGACTTCGGCGGCCACACGGTCGCCGCGCTGCAGCAGCTGCAGTCGGCGCGCTCGCTCCCGCAGACCGGCGCCGTCGACGATGCCACCTGGGGCCAGCTGACGGTCGAGGCCGTCCCCACGCTGTTCGAGCGCTGCCTGGGCCTGACCGCGTCCTTCGAGGGCAACGGCTACACGCAGATCGAGGGCAACTTCGACGGCGCCGGCCTCACGTGGGGCATCATCGGCTTCACGCTGTCCAACGGCGAGATCCAGGGCTTGCTGGCCGAGATCGAGCAGACGGCGCCCGGCACGCTGGCGCGCGTGATGGGCGCCGACCTCGCCGCGCAGTGGGCCGCGCAGATGGCCCGGCCGATCGCGCAGCAGCTGCAGTGGGCCGACTCGATCAGCAGCGGCCCGAGCAAGCTGGGCCTGCCGCCCGAATGGGTCGACGCGTTCCAGCGCCTGGGCCAGGAACCGCTGGTGCAGCGGCTGCAGATGCACCACGCCTACGACAGCTACTTCGTGCCCGCCGCGGCCACCGCGAGCACGCTGGGCCTGGCCACCGAACTGGGCCTCGCGCTGTGCTTCGACTGCCACGTGCAGAACGGCAAGGCGCGGGTGCTCGCGGTGCAGGACCTGCAGCGCGCCGGCCGCGCGCCGACCGAGGCGCAGCAGCGCGCCGCGTTCGCGCGCGCCGTGGCCTCGCATGCGAGCCCCACGTACCAGGACGACGTCCTCGTGCGCAAGATGGCGGTGGCCACCGGCGCGGGCACCGTGCACGGCCGCGCCTACACGCTGGCGCACTGGGGCCTGGACGAGTTCCCGGCGGCCTGAGATCAGGCGAAGTCGAGCTCGGCGGCCTTGGCGGTCGACGGCTTGCGGCCGGGATAGGCCAGCCAGGTCATCGCGAGGTTGAGGTCGTCGACGACATCCTCGGCGGCGATCACGCGGCCCTGGCCCAGGTCGGCGGCGTCGGTGGTGTGGGCGTCGCGCACCAGCACGAGGTCGTAGCCGCGCTCCAGCGCCGCGTACGCGGTGGCGCGGATGCACCAGTTGGTCTGCGCGCCGGCCAGGACGATGCGGGAGGCGCCCAGGCGCGCGAGTTCGGCCTCCAGCGGCGTGTCCTCGAACGATGACGGGTAGCGCTTGAAGATGCGCACGTCGCCGTCGCGCGGCACGAGCTCGGGCACCCATTGCCAGCCGGCGCTGCCGCGCGGCATGTCGTCGTCCTCGTGCTGCACCCAGGCCACGGGCACGCCCTGCGCACGCGCCCGCTCGACGGCCAGCGCCACGTTGCCGATCACGCGCGCCCGCTCCCACGCATTGCGCACCACGTCCACCTGGACGTCGACGACGACGAGGACGCTGCGCTTGCCTTCGCGGATGGTGGCCATGTTCCGTCTTCCCGGGTAAATGCCGCAGCCTACCTGATCCAGGGCCGCAGGATCGTGCGCACGGGATCGGTGGACGACGCCGGCTCGTCCTTGACCAGGCCACGTCGGCGCAGGTGTCGCAAGGCCGACTGCACCGACGACTTCGACAGGCCCGTCTTCACCGCGATCGTCTCCAGGCTCGCGCTGACCCGGTCACGCCCGGTGCGCCGCGCGATGCCCGCCAGGACGAGGTAGACCAGGAAAGCCGACGGCTTGCGGTCGTGGCCGACGATGTCGGGCAACAGGGAGTCGACGACGTAGGCGTCGAATGCGAGGGTAGCAATGCTTGCCATGGCAGTGGATACTACCCCACGGCCCGGCCCGCGCCCAGAATGCGTCGTCATCCAACGTGGAGGAATCGCGATGATCACCCAGATCAAGTTCGTCGGCGTGCCGGTCAGCGACCAGGATCGCGCGCTCGCCTTCTACACGGACAAGCTCGGCTTCGAGGTCGCCACCGACCAGGCGATGGGCCCCGGGCGGCGCTGGATCGAACTGCGCATCGGCCACGCCCCGACGCGCCTGGTGCTGTTCACGCCGCCCGGCCACGAGGACCGCATCGGCACGTTCTTCAACGGCTCGCTGCAGTGCGACAACGTCGAGGCGACGCACCGCCAGCTGTCGCAGCGCGGCGTCGAGTTCGTCGAAGGGCCGACGAAGCAGCCCTGGGGCACCTTCGCGAAGTTCCGCGATCCCGACGGCAACACGTTCGTCCTGTCCTCGGGTTGAGCGGGGCCCCTCGCGGTTCACATGCTGCCCCGGAGCCGCACGCCGCGGTCGCGTGCGCGACGACGCGAGCACCCTGCCCGCGCTACCATCCCTGCTGCCTCGGAGGACGAGAACCACGATGACCGTGATCACCTGCATCGAAGACCTGCGCGTGCTGGCGCAAAGGCGCGTGCCGCGCATGTTCTATGACTACGCCGACTCGGGCTCGTGGACGGAAGGCACCTACCGTGCCAACGAGAGCGACTTCCACAAGATCCGGCTGCGCCAGCGCGTGGCGGTCAACATGGTCGACCGCAGCCTGGCCACGACGATGATCGGCGTGCCCGTGTCCATGCCCATCGCGCTCGCGCCCACCGGCCTGACCGGCATGCAGCACGCCGACGGCGAGATCCTGGCCGCGCGCGCCGCCGAGGCCTTCGGCGTCCCGTTCACGCTGTCGACGATGAGCATCTGCTCGATCGAGGACGTCGCGGCCCACACCAAGGCGCCGTTCTGGTTCCAGCTCTACGTGATGCGCGACCGCGGCTTCATCGAGCGCCTGATCGAGCGCGCGAAAGCTGCGAAGTGCGGGGCGCTGGTGCTCACGCTGGACCTGCAGATCCTCGGCCAGCGCCACAAGGACGTGCGCAACGGCCTGTCCGCGCCGCCCAAGCCCACGCTGGCCAACCTGATCAACCTCGCGACCAAGCCGCGCTGGTGCCTGGGCATGCTGGGCACGAAGCGCCGCACGTTCGGCAACATCGTCGGCCACGTGAAGGACGTGGGCGACGTCAGCCGCCTGTCCGACTGGACCGCCAGGCAGTTCGACCCGGCGCTGAGCTGGGCCGACGTCGAATGGGTCAAGAAGCTGTGGGGCGGCAAGCTGATCCTCAAGGGCGTGATGGACGTCGAGGACGCGCGCCTGGCCGCGCAGTCGGGCGCCGACGCGCTGGTCGTCTCCAACCACGGCGGCCGCCAGCTCGATGGCGCGCCCAGCACGATCTCGGCGCTGCCGGCCATCGTCGACGCGGTCGGCACGGACATCGAGGTCTGGCTCGACTCGGGCATCCGCTCGGGCCAGGACGTGCTCAAGGCCGTCGCGCTCGGCGCCAAGGGCACGATGATCGGCCGGCCGTTCCTGTACGGCCTGGGCGCGATGGGCGAGGCCGGCGTCACCAAGTGCCTGGAGATCCTGCGCAAGGAGCTGGACGTCACGATGGCCTTCTGCGGCCACCGCGACATCCGCAACGTGGGGCGGGACATCCTGCTGCCGGGAACGTTCCCCGGGTGAGCGCGGTGCGCCGGCCACGGCATGGCCGCGCGTGACGTCACGGAACTCGGCGCAGAATCGCCACTCCAACCGCCCGTCGTCCTGACAGGCCACTGCAGCCGACGCGCCTCGCGCCGCCGGTGCGGCGCACGTCCTTGCCCAGCCCCTTCATCGATGGAAATCTGGAAGCTGCTGCTTCACTGGTCCGCGCCCACCGCGCAGGACGCCCGCTGGCACTGGCGCCGGCCGCTGCATCACGTCATCCGGGGCACCCAGGTGGTCTGGGACGCCCTGTTCGCCTTCGTCACCGAGGAGGCTCTGATCCGCGCCAGCTCGCTGGCCTTCACCTCGGTGCTGGCGCTGGTGCCGCTGATGACCGTGGGCCTGCGCGTGATGAACTTCTACGGCGTGTCCGAGGCCACGCGCGAGCAGTTCGAGGACGTGCTCGCGCAGTACCTGCTGCCCGCCCAGAGCCGCGACGTCGTCAACCTGGTGCTGCAGGCGGCGTCGCAGGTCACGCAGAACATCGGCGCGCTGGGCCTGGCGGGCTTCTGCGTGACGCTGGTGCTGATGGCGCGCGAGCTCGAGGGCCACATCCAGAAGATCTGCGGCGCCAAGGGGTCGCTGGCGACCAGCGTGCTGCACTACGCCGCGTTCCTGGTGCTGGCGCCGACCGGCGCGCTGCTCGCGTTCGCGCTGCTGCATCCGCTGGCGGCGCTGCTGTCGCTGCTGCCAGGCAGCTTCGGCCGCATCAACTACCCGTTCGTGCTGAGCATCGTGGTGCTGTTCGTGACGCTGCGCGCGTTCTCGGGCTACGTGCTGAGCTGGCGCGCCAGCGCGTTCGGCGCCATCGCCGCGGGCATCGCCGCCTGGGGCTCGTGGCGCGGCTGCGCGCTGTACTTCAGCCACTCGGTGTCGCTGTCGGCCTACGGTGCGCTGGCCAGCATCCCGGCCTTCCTGCTGTGGGTGTTCGTCGCCTGGTGCTGCGTGCTGTTCGGGGTGCAGGTGGCGGCCAAGGCGCAGCCGCTGTGCCCGCAGGGGCGCGTCCCGCGGCTGCTGAAATAGCGACGCGTCACGCCGCGACGGCTCCGAGCCAGCGCTCGAAGGAGCGATCCACCGCCGCGCGCCCGCCGCCGACGATGTTGCGGCCGCGGCTGAAGCCGAACACGTCCTCGAACTCGAAGCGCGCGAGCCGGTCGCGCATCGCGCGCACATCGGCCGGCTTCATCGGGATCAGGTTCGGATAGCTGTACATGAACGACACGTGGCGACGGTCGGCCGCCACCTGCAGCGCGTCCCCCGGAAGCAGCGCCCCGCCAGGCCGCGGGCCGCGCTGCCAGTGCAGCGCGGTGCTGCCGTCGAAGTGACCGCCGCAGCGGATCAACGTGACGTCCGGCGACAGCGCGCGCTCGTCACCGCTCCAGAACTCGATGCGCGGCGACGAGCGATGCACCCAGCGCCGGTCGGCCGCGTGCAGCAGGATGGGCACGCCGCCCAGCGCGTCGCTCCACTCCACCATCGCGGCGTAGAAGTGCGGATGCGAGATCGCGATCAGGTCGACGCCGCCGCGCGCCTCGAGCGCCCCGACGGCCTCGGGCGTCACGACGCTCAGGCACTCCCACAGGATGTTGCCGGCATCGGTGGGCAGCAGCATGGCGCGCTGGCCGATCGCGAAAGCCGGTTCGTGGGTGATGCCCAGGATGCCGTCGTCGTCGGCGAGCTCCAGGACGTGGGTCGTCGCCAGCGCCTCGTGCGTCGTCCACGCCTGCCCGCC
>DATCRO010000107.1:0-5394 GCA_036569025.1 Burkholderiaceae bacterium | reverse complement strand
CGATTGCGTGGCGCGGGTGCCCGCGGCATGGAACCGGATGATCCTGTACGACGCCGGGTTCTTCCACTCCGGCGACATCGGCCGGCCGGACCTGCTCACCACCGATCCGGCCACCGCCCGGCTGACGCTCAACGCCTTCTTCAACTGCCGGCGCAAGGCGGCCTGACGCCGCGATCCGCGCGCGCCGGCAGGCCCCCGGCGATCAGTTGCAGTCGTCGATTGCCGCCGTGCCTCCGCCCTGCATCTGCGCCTGGCAGCGCGCCGAGGAACGCGCCTGGTCCCGCAGCGCTGCCGCCTTGCGGCGCGCCTCGTCGGCGGCGAACTTCTGCGCGTTGTCCAGGTCCACCTGCAGGTTCGGCGCTTTCGCCGGCCGGGTGATGGTGGTCACGTTGTCGTCGCCGGACTTCAGGAACGTCCAGAAGCTTTCCTTGGCGCCGCTGGGCCACACGGCAGTGACCACCGGCGTGCGGATCTGCCCGTTGGCGTCGGCATTGCCGTAGGTGCGCATCACCGGCGCAATGCCGATCTGCTGGCCGTTCTCGAACAGCGTGGCGCCAGCCGGCGAAGTCTCGTAGGTCAGCTTGGCGGGACGCGGCTCGGTCGCGCAACCGGCGAGCGCCAGGGTCGCGGCAGCGAGCGTGGCGAGCGCCAGGCCGGTCATCGTCTTGAACATTTCTTCTTCCCCTTTGGTTGTCATGCGGCCCGCATCGGGGCCGCGGCACAGTGATCCGCGATGTATTTCTCGTGGGGCGGCATCACGTCGACGCACGCCCCGATCACGCCGGCGACCTCATCGAGGTACTTGGCGATCTCCTGCTCGCTGAGCAGGTCGGTGAGCGGATGGTAGCTGCGCGGGCGGACGCGCTGGCCGTGCAGCACCTGGATCCAGCTCGTCTTGGCGAACAGCTCCTCGCCGTCGCGGAACACGCGGCCATCGGCCGCGAACAGCGCCATGCGCTTGCGCAGCTGCTCGGGCACGTCCATCTCGCGGCAGTAGTTCCAGAATGGCGTGTCGTTGCGCTCCGTCGCCTTGTAGTGCAGGATGATGAAGTCACGCACCCACTCGTATTCCAGCCGCATCATGCGGTTGAACTGGTCGGCCACCGCCTCGTCGAAGCCGGTCGACGGGAAGTACGTCAGCAGGTGCGCGATGGCCATCTGCACCAGGTGGATGCTGGTCGACTCCAGCGGCTCGATGAAGCCCGACGCGAGGCCGACCGCCACCACGTTCTTGTTCCAGGACTTCAGCCGGCGACCGGGCGTGAAGCGCAGCGGCCGCGGCTCGGCCAGCGGCGCGCCGTCGAGGTTGCCCAGCAGGACGGCGGTCGCCTCGTCGTCGCTCATGAACTTGCTGGAATACACGTGACCGTTGCCCACGCGGTGCTGCAGCGGGATGCGCCATTGCCAGCCCGCGCCGCGCGCCGTGCAGCGCGTGAACGGCGTCAGCGGCCCGGCGGCCGCGGCGCTGGGCACCGCGACGGCGCGATCGCACGGCAGCCAGTGCGACCAGTCCTCGAAGCCGCTCTTGAGCGTGCCCTCGATCAGGAGCGCGCGGAAGCCCGAGCAGTCGACGAACAGGCCGCCCTCGACCACCTGGCCCGATTGCAGCGTGACCGACTTGACGAAGCCGTCGCCCTCGCGCTGCTGCACGCCGGTGATCTTGCCTTCGATGCGCTTGACGCCGCGCTGCTCGGCGTACTTGCGCAGGTAGCGCGCGTACAGCGACGCGTCGAACTGGAACGCATAGCGGATGTGCGACAGCGGCGACTTGGGCATGTCCATGCGCGGGCGCATGAACTTGTTCTGCCCGCAGGCCACCGCGTTGATGGAGAAGGCCTCGAGCTCGGGCGCCTTGCCGGCCAGGTACTGCTTGAGCCAGTACTGGTGGAAATCGACCGTCCACACCTCCTGCCCGATGGTGCCGAAACTGTGGATGTAGCGGTCGCCCAGCCGGGCCCAGTTGACGAACTCGATGCCCAGCTTGAACGTGGCCTGCGTCTCGCGGACGAACTCGTCCTCGTCGATCTGCAGCATCGAGTTGAACAGCGCGATCATGGGGATCGTGGACTCGCCGACGCCGACGGTGCCGATCTCCTCGGACTCGATGAGCGTGATGTCGTACTTGCCGCGCAGCACCTGCGACATCGCCGCCGCGGTCATCCAGCCGGAGGTGCCGCCGCCGACGATCACGACGTCCAGTTTGCCCGGTTCATTCATGGGAGAGACTCCTGGCGAGGCCCGTCGACCGATCTCGCCGCAAATTGAAAAAAACCCTTGCCGACGTGCGCCGCGCAAGGGTTTCGTGCGCGCTGTCGCACGACTGTACGACAGCGCCGCGCCGCAGGCTTACAGCTTGTACGAGACGCGCAGGTCGACCGACGCACCGGTCTTGTTGGTGGTCGTGATCGACCCGGCGTAGTTCGCTTCCTGGTACACCGGCTTGTTCAGGTTGTTGCCCTCGAGGCGCACACCCAGGCCCTTGAGCCAGCCCGACTGCACCTCGTAGCCGACCTGCGCCGACAGCCAGCGCTGGGGCTTGATGAACACCAGCGTCGGGTAGCCGCCGACCGTCGTGTTGGCCACGCTGCCGACGTATTCCGAGCGGTAGTTCTCGGCGGCGAACGCGCTGAAGCCGCCACGCTCGTAGTAGACCATCAGCTTCTTGTTCAGGTGCGAGAGCCCCGTCAGCGGAATCGTGCCCGCGGCAGCAGGCTGCAGCGGATTCAATCCGATCGTGTTGGGCGACTGGATCGAGCTCGTGGTATCCGAGAAGCTGCCGTTGATGCCGAAACCGCTCAGCCAGGGCGACAGCATGCTGAACGGCACCTGTGCCGTGATTTCGAAGCCCTTGAGGTTGCCGCCGTGGCCGTTCACCGTCGTCACGTAGGGCCCGACGTAGCCGAACACCGGCGACGGGGTGACGCCCAGGGCTTGCGCCTGCGCCGAGAAATCGTGGGCCGACTCGGACGAGTTGACGATGTAGGTGTCGAGCTTCTTGTAGAAGACGGCCGCGCTCAGGTAGCCTTCCTTGTCCGCGAAATACTTTTCGTACGACAGGTCGATCGCCTTGGCCTTGAACGGCTTCAGGTAGGGGTTGCCCGAGGAGCCGCTGAGCACCGTGCAGGGATTGCCTTGCGCGTCCGTGCAGTTGGAACCCGTGAGCGGGACCAGCGAGACGGCGAAGGAGTTGCGCAGGTCCGTGAGCGTCGGCCGGGCGAGTTCGATGCCGGCGCCGAAACGCACCAGGTTGCCGTTGCCCAGGTCGCCCGTCAGGTTCAGCGACGGCAGCAGGTTGCCGTAGCGCGTGCCGCTGGTCGTCTGGGTGCTCGCCGGGTTGGTCAGCGTCACGCCCGAGCCGACGTTGGCCTGGTAGCCGGCCGACGACTGGTTGGTGTAGACGTACTGCAGGCCGATGTTGCCGCGCACCGGGATCTTGCCCATCTCGGTGTCGACGTCGAGCTTGCCGTACACGGTGGTCACGTCTTCCTTGACCGTCCACGTCTTGGACAGGATGTCGTTGTTGTACTTGCGCTGCAGCGTCGCGCCGGGCCACAGGCCGGGCAGCGGATCGAAGGTCAGCAGGTTCAGGCCGGTGCCGCCGACGTTCTGCTCGACGTACGAACCCGCCGGGAACGAAATGGGGTCGTAGCCGCCGCCGGTGGTCGAGACGATCAGTGCCTCGTCCGCGGCGCGATCCTTCGTGCGCGTGGTCTGGTTGGCGCCGAACTGGACATCGCTGAACATGCCCGAGGCCAGGTCATGCGTGAAGTCCAGGCGCTTGGCGTCGATCTTGTCGATCGTGGTCGGGCCCTTGTCATAGCCGGCCTGCGCCGCGTTCGTGCCCGACCAGCCGCTCTGGTCGCGGATCACGATGGAACCAGGCGAGGTGTACGCCGACGGATTGCCGACGGCCAGTTGCGGCACGCCGAAGCCGTTGGGCGTGGTGAAGCTGAGCGTGTCGGCCGACGTCAGGCCGGCATAGGCCTCGATGTCGCGCTCGACGCGCTTGGCCGAGTTGTGGCTGTAGTCGGCCACCATGCGCCACGTGTCGGACAGCTTGACGCTGTTGCGCCAGCCGAAGGACTGCAAGGTGTCGTTGTCGGAGATGTTCTCCGAATAGTCGATCAGGCCGTTCGGGTTGGCGCCGAGCTGCACGGTGCCGGCGGTGATCGCGCCGTTGCTCACCGTCGCGTTGGTCACGGGCAGGTTGCCCATGCCGAACTTGACGACCGCGTTCTTCGTCGACGTGAGGATCTTCGCGTGGTAGAAGTCGATCTCGCTGGTGAAGTTCGCGTTGGGCTTGAACTCCAGCACACCGGCCAGGCCGTCACGGTCGTCGCGCTTGTGCGTGTTCTGCAGGCTGATGCCGCTGCCGAAGCCCGGCAGGTTCACGTCGGTGTAGTGCGCAGGGACGGTGTTGCCGTTCGCGTCGACGGTCGCTGGAACAAAGGTACCCAGGTTATTGCCGTTGGCGTCGAAGGCCTGGTGGCCGCCGTCGCCCCAGTTGCCGCCGCCCACCTCGTTGGTGCGGCCGAACTTGTGCACGAAGCCGAGCGCGACGCCGATCTTGCGGTCGGCGAACTGGTCGACATAGATCAGCGAGTACTTGTTGCCGTGGCCCAGGTCGTGCAGGCCCACGCCGGTGCGGTCCTTCTCGTAGCTGACCGCCACCATGCGCTTGGGCATCATCAGCGGATCGATCAGCTTGTTGTCGATCGTGCCGGCGAGGCCGGCGGTCATCAGGCTCGCGTCGCCCGTCTTGTAGACGGTGGCGCCAGCGATCAGCTCGGCCGGGTAGACGCTGAGGTCGTCGGCGCGGCTGTCGCCCGTGCTGGTCTGCTCGCGGCCGTTGAGCAGGTAGCCGTTGAAGTCTGGACCCAAGCCGCGGATGCTCACGTTCGTGGCATTGCCGCTCTTGTCGCGCTGTGCGGTCACGCCGGGCAGGCGGGCCAGCGATTCGGCGATTGTCGTGTCGGGCAGCTTGCCGATGTCTTCGGCCGAGATCGCCTCGACGATCTGGTCGGAGTTCTTCTTCACCGAGATCGCGGCTTCGATGCCCTTGCGGATGCCGGTGACGACGACCTGCTGCGTGTCGGAGGCCGCGCCGGAGGCGGCTGCACCCGGAGCGGGCGCGGCGGCGGCCGGCTCAGCCTGCGCGTAGACCCCTGTCGCGGCGAAGGCGATGTACGCCCCCGCGACAGCCTGGCCCGCGAACACCATGGTCGGCTTGAGCTTGAAAGAAGCGGCCGAACGCTTACCCGTTGAGTTTTTCACCAGCATGTCTCCTAAGTTCTGCGGATGACGCGGGGTGCGCCACCGTCGATACGCAGTGTTTGTAGTCAAACGACCCCCACTTGCGAAGAGCCGAAAATCGGATGTATTAAAACTAGATCA
>DATCRO010000106.1:0-8300 GCA_036569025.1 Burkholderiaceae bacterium | reverse complement strand
GGCCTGCGCCGGCGCGGACAGAATGGAGGCGAGACTTGCCAACGAGGAACTCCCAATGAATCCCGGTCACGACGCCGCCTGGTGTCTGGGCGGCGCCTTCGCGCTGGACGCCGCCCCGTGCGTGCTTGCGCCGGCGCGGATCGGCGCGCGGCGCGTCGGTCGCTCCAATGACGGCAACCCGGCGTCGGTGCCGGAGGAGACCCGACCGCGATGAGCGAAGGCACGTTCCGCTCGCTGCGCAACCCGGGCTACCGCGCGTGGTTCGCGGGCTCGCTGGTGTCCAACATCGGCACCTGGGTGCAGCGCACGGCGCAGGACTGGCTGGTGCTGACGCAGCTGACGCCGCGCAACGCCACGGCGCTGGGCGTCATGATGGCGCTTCAGTTCGGGCCGCACATCGTCCTGCTGCCGTTCACCGGCTCGGCGGCCGATCGCTTCGACCGCCGCCGCATCCTCGTGGCCACGCAGTCGGCGATGTTCGTGCTGGCGCTCACGCTGGGCCTGCTGACCCTGGCTGGGAGGGTGCAGCTGTGGCACGTGTACGCGTTCGCGCTGCTGCTCGGGTGCGTCACCGCGTTCGACGCGCCGGCCAGCCAGACCTTGGTCTCGGAGCTGGTGGGCGACAAGGACCTGTCCAACGCCGTGGGCCTGAACTCCACGTCGTTCAACGTCGCGCGCATGGTGGGGCCGGCGATCGCGGGCGTGCTGCTGGCGACGCTGGGCACGGGCTGGGCCTTCACGGCCAACGCCGTGTCCTACCTCGCGGTGCTGGCGGCGCTGTGGCGCCTGCGCGGGGCGGCGCGTCACGCGGGCACGCACGCGGCGCGCGGGGGCTTCGTCGACGGCCTGCGCTACGTGCGCGGGCGGCCCGACCTGATGGCGATCCTGTGGATGCTGTTCCTGATCGGCACCTTCGGGCTGAACTTCACGATCTTCATCTCCACGATGGCGGTCAGCGTGTTCCATGAGGGCGCGAGCCGCTACGGCCTGCTCATGTCGATCATGGCGATCGGGACGATCTCGGGCTCGCTGCTGGCGGCGCGCCGGCAGCAGCCGCGCATCGAGATCCTGCTGTCGTCGGCCACGGCGTTCGGCATCGGCTGCACGCTGGCCGCGCTGATGCCCACGTACTGGCTGTTCGGCGCGTCGCTGATGCTGATCGGGGTGTCGGCGCTCACGTTCGCCAACTCCACCAACAGCCTGCTGCAACTGGGCACCGAGCCGGCGATGCGCGGGCGCGTGATGGCGATGCGGCTGGCCATCGCGCTGGGCGGCACGCCGATCGGCGCCCCCATCGTCGGCTGGGTCGCGGACACCGCCGGGCCGCGCTGGGCGCTCGGCGTGGGCGCGGCGTCGGGCTTCGCTGCGGCGGGCGTGCTGGTGCTCTACCTGGCGCGGCACCGGCACCTGAGCGTGAGGCTGGACGGCTGGCGGGTCCGGGTGTCGGTCGAGCCGGCTTGATCGGCGGACGCCGCCGGCCAAGGTGTCAACATCGGCGGCCGACATCGTCGCGATCGGCCGGTACCCGGCGCGGATGGTGGCGATGCCAGGCACCTTCGCGTGCCCGTTCGCCCCGGAGCCGCACGAAGTCACGGCGAGCGAGGAAAAGTGCCGCCTGCCGGGTCATCGGGCCGCCGGCCCGGCCGATGAGCTGGGCAATGCGCGAAGCCTGAACGCGGCACTTGAGCGGAACGACCGCCCGCGACGCCCCGTTCCTCCGCGGATCGCCCGACCCCGTTCGCTGGCAAATTTGCGGGCGAATTCCACACTTGGCCGCCTGGCCCGGAGCCCCATGTCCGCCCTCACCGAAGAACAAGCCCGCACCTACATGCACAAGCTGCTCGCCGCGATGGCGGCGGCCGGCGGCTCCGACCTGTTCATCGCCAACGACTTCCCGCCCAGCATGAAGGTGGACGGCGGCATGAAGCCCATGACCACGCAGAAGCTGACGGCCGACGTCACGCGCGCACTGGCGAGCGCGATGATGAGCGAGAAGCAGCGCGAGGAATTCGCGCGCGAGCTGGAGTGCAACTTCGCGGTGTCGATTCCCGGCACCGGTCGCTTCCGCATCAACATCATGGTGCAGCAGCAGAGCGTGAGCCTGGTCTGCCGCACGATCGCCGCCGAGATCCCCAACTTCGAGAAGCTGGGACTGCCGCCCGTGCTCAAGGAAGTGGTGATGAGCAAGCGCGGCCTGGTGCTGGTGGTCGGCGCCACCGGCTCGGGCAAGTCGACGTCGCTGGCCGCGATGATCGACCACCGCAACCGCACCTCGTCGGGCCACATCATCACGGTGGAAGACCCGGTGGAGTACGTGCACCAGTCGCAGAAGTCGCTGGTGACGCACCGCGAGGTGGGCGTCGACACGCACAGCTGGCACCATGCGCTCAAGAACACGCTGCGCCAGGCGCCCGACGTCATCCTGATCGGCGAGATCCGCGACGCCGAGACCATGGAGCACGCCATCGCCTTCGCCGAGACGGGGCACCTGTGCCTGGGCACGCTGCACGCCAACTCCGCCAGCCAGACGATCGAGCGCGTGATCAACTTCTTCCCCGAGGAGCGCCGCGCCCAGCTGCTGATGGACCTGTCGGCCAACCTGCGCGCCATCGTCTCGCAGCGCCTGGTACGCCGCGAGGACGGCAAGGGCCGCGCGGCCGCCATCGAGATCCTGCTGAACACGCCCACCATCGCCGAGAAGATCTTCACGGGCCACTTCAACGAGATCAAGGAGATCATGGGCCGCTCGCGCGAGCTGGGCATGGCCACCTTCGACTGGGCCCTGTTCGAGCTCTACGAGCAGCGCGTGATCGGCTTCGAGGAGGCCATCCGCAACGCCGACTCCGCCAACGAGCTGCGCTTGAACATCAAGCTGCGCAGCAAGCGCGGCGAGCCGATGGCCCATGGCGACGGCGGACTGTCGCTCGACATGGGCGACGACGAGGCGCCCAAGGCCGACCCCGTGCAGGAGCTGCGCAAGCAGACCGAGGCGCGCCACAAGGCCGAGGACGAGGAGATGGCCCGTCTGCGCGAGAAGCGCCGCCAGGCCGAGATGGCCGGCGCGGGCGGCGGGCAGGGTCGCTGAGCGGCGCTCAGTGCCCGGCGCGCATCACGCGCTGGAGCAGGGTGGCGGCCCAGTCGGGCAGCGTGTCGCCGAAGGCCTCGGACTGCGTGAACTCGTCTTCCCCGAGCACGGCGCCGTGCGTCAACTGGCCCTGGTCGTCGACGGTCAACGTCAGCCAGCCGTGGTCGCCGGCCTCCCATTCGAAGGAGATCGTGCCTGAGGGCTCGACCTGCACGGCGGGGTGGCGGGGCAGTGGCTCGACGAGTCGCAGCAGCCGTTCCGCGGCCTTGATCGTCTCGGGCGTGGGGCGGATCCAGCCGCGGCTTTCGACGAGCGGTTCGACTTCTTCGAGGGCGGATTGCAGGTTGGGGTGCATGGTCTTGCGATTGTGGCGCCGCAGGCACGAGACCGTCCAAATTCAGGGCGACTGCACGATTCAAGGCCTGACACCGCAACGTTCAAGACCTGACCCCGAACGGTGATGCCGCAAGGCGCGCATCCTGACCCGTCCTGAATTGCGTTGACACCCAAACAGCCGGCGGTCAGCCGGCCAGGGACGCCCGGTGCACAGCATCGGGCGTCTGCATTTTGTGCCGGAAGTGCCTGCCGGAAGTGCCAGGTCTTGCCAGGCAAATCAAAGGAGGTGCCAAGGAGGTGCCAGGTCTTGCCGGACAAATCGGCCCGCCCTGAGCGTGTTGCCACACAAGACCTGGCGCCCGACCTGCCCTGGTCGGCCATGCACCGCCCCGTTGCCAGGCAAGACCTGGCACCCGAAAGGGGCGCCAAGGGCCAAATGAAAGAGGGCCCCGCGGGGCCCTGGACTCGGCGGGAACGAGACGCTCAGCTCGCCGCGATCACGCGGCCCGGCCCGCGCTGGCTCGCGCCGTTGGCCGAGTACACGCTCGTCTGGGTCATCGGCTTGGGCAGCAGGATCTCGAGGTTCTGCTCGACCAGCGAGCTGGCGCGGATCAGCGCCTCGCGCTGCGCGGTGATCCGGGCGTTCGCCAGCGCGAAGCGGTTGCGCAGCTCGGCGGGCATCTTGCCGCCGCGGGCGACCTGGGCGAACTGGTTCATGGCCGCGCGCATGGCGTCATGCAGCGCGGCGGAGGCCGACTCGATGGCGACGATGTCGCGCGCGGCCAGGGTCTCGCCGAGCGTGGCGATCGCCAGCTCGACCGTCGCCAGCGACGTTTCCAGGGCGGAAACCTCGGGCGACAGGGCTTGGGCGGGCGCGGCGGGCCGCGCGGCGCGGGGGTGGTTCACCGTCGGTCAGCCGGTCAGTTCGGGCGCGTGCGGCCGAGGACTTCCTGGGCGTTGGCCAGCAGCTTGTCGGCGATGGCGCCGGGGTTGATGCTGAAGTTGCCGTCGCGGATGGCCTGGGCGATGCGATCCACCTTGGCCTGGTCGAAGGTCGGATCCTGGGCGGCTTGGGACAGCATGGCGGCCTCCGGCGAGAGTTCGACCTGCGCGCTCGAGTCGTCCGCGTCCAGCACCTTGGAGGTGGACGTGGTCGTGCTCTGCTGGCGGACGGCCCGGCGATCGTTGTCGACGGCGGTCGTTGCGACAGTGCTGGTGATGGTGCCAATTTTCATGATGCTCTCCTGAGGACGGGAATGAATGTCCTCATGCCCATGCGTGATGAGACAGTTTCGGCAGTCCCGAATCGAACTTTAGGATATTTTTCAAGAAACTTTCCGGGGCCTTGGCCGCGCGGGCGGGCGCCGCCGGCGTGATGCATTTCACGGTCACAGCGTCACCTCGACCTGGTGATCGCCGGTCGGACGAACGCTCAGCGTGCGGCCGCTGTCGGTTCGCACGCGGGCGCTCTGGCCCTCGATGCCGGCGCCGACGGCCTGGCCCTCGGTGACCACCTGCCAGCCGGGCCCCAGCGCGGTGACGCGCACGGTGTCGCCGGAGGCGAAGAACTGGCGCGGCTTGAGGTCGGTCTGGCGCAGGGTGGCGCCCGCGGTGACGGCGCGGCCCAGCGTGCGGCCGATCACCATGGCCGGATCGGGCACGGCAGCGCCGGGGGCGGCCGCGATGTCCACTTCGGACTGCATCAGCATGCTGCCGTCCAGCACCGTGCCGGGCGGAAGAGCCGACTTGACGACCGTCGCCAGCGTAAAGACGCTCACCTGGATCGGGATCGACACGTTCCAGGCCTTGGCGCCCTGGGCGCAACGCAGGCCGATGCGGGTCGAGCCCCAGACGGGCAGGCCGGCCGGCAGGTAAGGATCGATGCGCAGGCAGGGCGCCAGCTTCAGGCGCGGGTCCAGCTTGCCCACCTTGACTTCGACGCGCACGCCCGAACCCTGCTCGGCCGTGGCGGCGGACGCGCCGTTGCGCGCCAGCGTCTCCACCTGCTTGAGCAGGGCGTTGTCCGGGGTGTAGCCGGGCTCGTCCTGGGCCGACGCCGTCGCGGCGAGCCCGGCCAACGCCAGGCCGGCGAGGCGGCGGGCGGCGGGAGCGGCGGCAAGGGCGAGGTGAGCGCGCAAGGGACAAGTCCGGGATTGAGGGGATGTGGCCACTTTAGGGAAGCCACCGGGTCCGGGTGCTTCGAATTGAGGGCCGTTCCCCTGCTTTATCGGCCTTCAGTTTCCAGGCTTGACTTCCACAATCGCTCTCCATGGCCGTCCCTGCGCCCGGAATCCGCGTCCTTCGCGATCCGGCCCGGGAGCCAGGAACACCGAAGGTGACCCGATGAACCGCTTGACCAACTCGCTCGACTTCCAGGCCCAGGCGCTCACGCTCCGGGCGGAACGCCAGCGCCTGATCGCAAGCAACATCGCCAACGCCGACACCCCCGGCTACGTGGCGCGCGACATGGACTTCGCGTCCGCGCTGCGCGAGGCCACCGGCACCCAGGCCGCCGGCACCACCATGACCGGCGAGACCGCCACCGCCCGCGGCCACATCCCGATCGGCACCGGCTCGACCAGCGAGCTGGGCCTGAAGTACGCGGCGCCCTCGCAGACCAACCTCGACAGCAACACCGTCGACATGGACCGCGAGCGCGCCAGCTTCGTGGACAACTCGGTCAAGTACGAAGCCACGCTGCGCTTCATCAACACGGACGTCCGCACGATGCTCGACGCCATGAAGAGCCCCAGCCAGGGCTGATCGGGAGCTGAACCATGAGCATGATGAAGATCTTCGACATTTCGGGTTCCGCGGTCTCGTCGCAGAGCCAGCGCCTGAACGTCGTCGCGTCCAACCTGGCCAACGTCGACACCGTCGCCGGCCCGGACGGCAAGGCCTACAAGGCGCGCGAGGTCACCTTCCAGACGGTGCTGATGAACACGCCCGACGGCGCCCCCGGCGCCGGCGTGCGCGTGGCGGGCGTCACCGAGAACCAGGCCCCCGGCCGCAAGGTGCACGACCCGGCCAACCCGAGCGCGGACGCCGACGGCTACGTCACCTACTCGAACGTCAACGCGGTCGACGAGATGGTCAACATGATCTCGGCCTCGCGTTCCTACCAGAACAACATCGAAGTCATGAACACCGCCAAGACGCTGCTCATGAAGACGCTGCAGATGGGACAAGGCTGATCATGGCCATCTCCAACGCCACCAACCCCGGGCTCAACGCGCTCGGCGGCTTCGGCAACTCCGCGGCCACCAACGCCGGCGCCGGCGCCAAGGCCGCCGCCAAGGCCGGCAAGGCCGCGGCCAGCGGTGCGGACGCCTCCAACCTGGGCGCGACGCAGTCGGCGCAGGACCAGTCCGACCGCTTCCTGAAGCTGCTGGTGGCGCAGATGTCCAACCAGGATCCGCTCAACCCGATGGACTCGGCGCAGGTCACCAGCCAGATGGCGCAGATCAGCACCGTGCAGGGCGTGCAGACGCTCAACAAGACGGTCAGCGGCCTGGACAACCAGTTCACGCAGCTGCAGACGATGCAGGGCGCGGCGCTCGTCGGCCACGACGTCGCCACCGACGGCAACGCGCTGCGCGTCGACGCCGACTCGCACAAGGGCGAGGGCGGCTTCGAGATCGACAGCCCGGCCACCAGCGTCAACGTCGAGATCCTCAATCCGGCCGGCGCCGTCGTGGGCACGGTCAAGATGGGGCCGCAGGAAGCCGGCAGCCACGCCTTCGACTTCGACGTGCCGCAGAACGCGCAGGGCCAGAAGCTCACGTTCCGCGTCAACGCGCTCAACAACGAGGCGCCGCTCGACTCCAGGTCGTTCGCCTTCAACAGCATCGCAGCCGTCAGCAGCGCCAACGGCAAGCTCGCGGTGGAGCTCGACGACGGCCGCAAGGTCGACTACGCCGACGTCCGCGCCTTCTACTGACCAACAGTTTTCTCCAGGAGATTCCACCATGGGCTTCCAGCAAGGTCTGTCCGGCTTGAGCGCCGCTTCGAAGAACCTCGAAGTGATCGGCAACAACGTCGCCAACTCGAACACCTACGGCGAGAAGTCCTCGCGCGCCGAGTTCTCCGACATGTACGCCGCCGCGATGACGGGTTCGGCGTCCAACAACACCCAGGCGGGCATCGGCGTGATGGTCACCACGGTGGCCCAGCAGTTCAACCAGGGCAACATCACCCCCACGGGCAACCCGCTGGACCTGGCCATCAACGGCAACGGCTTCTTCCAGACGCGCGATGCGTCGAACCAGATCCAGTACACGCGCAACGGCCAGTTCAAGGTCAGCAACGAAGGCAACATCGTCAACGACCAGGGCAACAAGCTGCTGGGCTACCCGGCCGACGCGCAGGGCAACATCGTGCAGGGCGCGGCCCAGCCGCTGCAGCTGCCCACCGGCGGCATCGACCCGCAGGCCACCACCAAGAGCACCGTCGAATTCAACCTCGACTCGCGCGACGCGGTGACGACCCCGGCCTCCGGCCCGTCGATCGACTTCACGAACCAGAAGACGTACAACAACGCCACGTCGGTGACGATGTACGACGCCAAGGGCCAGGACGTCGCCGTCAGCTACTACTTCCAGAAGACCGGCACCGACACCTTCGACGTCTACGCGACGGCCAACGGCCAGACCGTCGGCGGCAGCGCCGGCGCGCCGTCGCCGATCGCCTCGCTGCAGTTCTCGGCCGACGGCAGCCAGCTCGTCTCGCCCAGCGGCCCGATCACCCTGGACATCCCCGCGTCGACCAACGCCGCCGGCGCCGCGACGCTGCCGATCACCGGCATCCAGCTGGACATGTCCGGCGCGACCGAGTTCGGCTCGAACTTCGGCGTCACCAACATGACCCAGGACGGCTACAC
>DATCRO010000105.1:0-8309 GCA_036569025.1 Burkholderiaceae bacterium | reverse complement strand
TTCGTGCAGTTGGCGGTCCACGCCGTCGTCCCCCGCCGAATTGCCGACGTCCAGGAACGCGGCGTTGTTCTGCAGCGCCTCGGCCGCGGCCCAGCGGTCGCCCGTGCGCAGCGCGGCGTCGATGTCGGCGTTGGCGTTCTGGCGCGACGTCGGCGTGACGATGCCGCGCCCGTTCTCCGGCAGCAGGAAATCGCGTCCGCCGCGCTGCTCCACGGCGATCTTGTACAGCGTCGTCACGTCGGGGTAGGTCTCCAGCACGCCGGTGCAGCGCTTCTCGATGTCCTGCACGAGCGCGAGCGCGCCCTCGAAGAACGCGTCGTTGCCCGTGTGCGTGGCCGCCACGCCCTTGTGCTGGGTCAGGTCGTTGCAACGCTTCCAGGCGAGCAGCGCGTAGAACTTGCCGCCCTCCTGCGGGCGGCTCATGGCCTGGCCGATGAAGTCGAGGTAGCTCGTCGCGTTCTCGAACTCGGTGCGCATTCGGGCCGAGCGCGCGCTCTGCTCGGTGCCCGCGGCTTCCGACGGCGTCAGGCCGCTGGCGTCTCCGGCGGCGGTCCCGGCGTGCGCCGTCGAGGCCGCCGCGCCGGCGGGCGCGCGACGCGGGCTCAGGTGGTGCACCTTGCGCGAGAGCGACAGCAGCGCCACGCAGCCGGCAACCACCAGCAGCAGGCCGGCGACCGACGACTTGTGCGAGCGGACCCACAGCAGCGGCCGGGTCATGCGCGCGCCCTCGCGCGGGGTCGCGCCTCATGCGCGTGGGCGCGCGCGGCGGCACACGGGTGACGGAAGTCGAACGGGATCGGGTTCATGCGGATCGTCACGGGACTCGGGGCTCCGGCCGCCATTCTCTACGACCGCGCCGCGCCCCCGTCCGCCGGCCGTCCGCCGGACTCGCGCACCTCGCGCGGCGTCGCGCCGAACCAGCGTCGCACGGTGCGGCTGAAGTTGGAGGTGTCGACGTAGCCCAGGCGCGAGGCGATCTCCTCCATGGACTCGGCCGTGTGCACCAGCATCCACAGCGCGCGCCGCTGGCGCGCCGCGTCCAGCAGCTGCTGGAAGGTCGCGCCGTCCTCGTGCAGGCGGCGTATCAGCGTGCGCGGCGAGATGCCGCAGCGCGCGGCGACGTCGGCCATGCGCGGGTAGGCGCCATCGTCGACGCCGGCCAGCAGCCCCGCGACGCGCTGCGCCAGGCTCGCGCCGGCGACCTCGGCCAGCGCCTCCTCGCACTCGCGGCAGGCGCTCGCGTGCGCCTTCGCGTCGGCGCCGATGCAGGGCAGCGCGAGGTCGCGCCGCGCGACATGGATCGCGAACGCCGGCTGCTCGAAGCGCACCTCGGCGACGTTGAAGCGCTGGTACTGGTCGCGCCAGGCGGGCGTGGGCAACGGCAGATCGATGCGCAGGCTCGCGGGCACCTGGCCGACGGCCGTCTCCAGCATGCGCAGGATCGCGCCGAGCACGGTGTCGATGACGAAGGCGCGCACGCTGCCCAGCTCGGTGCGGTCGGCGGCCTGCATCGTCATGCCGTCGCGGGTGTCGGTGCACGTCCAGGCCATCGCGTCGTTGCGCGTGGTGCCGTAGCGCGCCAGCGTGTGCATGGCCGCGCGCAGGTCGCGGCTGGTGACGACGGCGTAGCCGAGCGCGCCGTGGGCCGACACCGGCGCGCCGCCGCCCAGGTCCAGTCCCAGCCACGGCCGGCGCGTGGCGGCCATCGCGCCTTCGGCCAGGCGCACGATGGTGTCGCGGCCCAGGCGCTTGTCGTCCTTGACGAGCGTGTCCCAGTCGAGGCCCGCCGCAGCCAGCACGCGGTCCCCGTCGACGTCCGCGTGCTGCAGCAGCATGCGCAGCAGCCGCGCGTAGATCGGCGGCACGAGCGAGCCGGGTTGCGGCAGCGGCGGGTGGGCGATGTCGTGGCGGGACATGTCAATCACATGGCGGGGATGGACTCGGTGTCTTCCCTTGAACGGCCCTGTTTGTCACTTTATGACGATTTCGTGGCAGCTCCATCGGTGTCGGCCCGGGGGCCGCCCGCCCAAACTGGCCGCCACGATGAGCCCCGTCACCGCATCCGAACCGGCCGCGCCCTACGTGGACCGCAAGCGCCACGCGTGGGTGCTGTCGCTGGCCGTGCCGATGCTGGTGGGCCTGGGCCCGCTGCTGTACCGCGCGTGGCCGCACACCGTGATGTTGTGGCTTCCGGTGATCTTCGTCTACTGCGTTGCGCCCCTGATCGACCTCGCGCTGGGCGCCGACACCAGCAACCCGCCCGAGGACGCCGTGCCGCGCCTGGAGGCCGACGCGTACTACCGCCGCGTCACCTTCGCGCTGGTGCCGCTGCTGTGGGGCGCGTTCGTCTACGGCGCGTGGACCTGCATGCGCGCGCCGCTGATCTGGGCCGGCCAGCTGGCCGTCGTGATGACCACCGGCATGGTGGGCGGCTTCTGCATCAACCTCGGCCACGAGCTGGGCCACAAGAAGACGGCGCTCGAGCGCTGGCTCGCCAAGGTCGCGCTGGCGCCGACCTTCTACGGCCACTTCACGATCGAGCACAACCGCGGCCATCACCGCGACGTGGCCACGCCGGCCGATCCCGCGTCCGCGCGCATGGGCGAAGGCATCTGGCGCTTCGCGCTGCGCGAGATGCCCGGCGCGTTCCGCCGCGCGTGGCAACTCGAACGGGAACGCATGCGCGTCGACGGACTGCCGTTCTGGTCGCTGCGCAACGAGCTGCTGCAGCCCGCGCTGATCACCGTGGCGCTGTGGACGTCGCTCGCGCTGTGGCTGGGCCCGCGGGTGCTCGTGTTCCTGCTGCTGTCCTCGCTGTGGGCCAACTTCCAGCTGACCACCGCCAACTACATCGAGCACTACGGCCTGCTGCGCCGCCGCGGCCCGGACGGCCGGCCCGAGCGCACGCAGCCGCAGCACTCGTGGAACAGCAACCACCTGTTCTCGAACTGGGCGGTGTTCCACCTGCAGCGCCACTCCGACCACCACGCGCATCCGCTGCGGCGCTACCAGTCGCTGCGTCATTTCGACGACGTGCCGCAGCTGCCCAACGGCTACTTCGGCATGTTCACCATCGCGTACTTTCCCCCGCTGTGGTTCGCCCTGATGGACGGCCGCCTCGTCGCGGCGGTCCACTCGGACGCGTCGCGCATCAATTTCGATCCCCGGCGACGTGCCGCGCTGATGCGCCGACATGGCCTTGCCGACGTTCCCGCCGTTTGAACGGCGCATGTGTCCCTGAGGGTGTTCCTTGGCTGACCACAAGAAAGAGACAAGCATGAACTTCGACTACATCGTGGTGGGCGGCGGCTCGGGCGGCTGCGTGCTGGCCGCGCGGCTCAGCGAGGACCCGGCGGTGTCGGTGGCGCTGATCGAGGCCGGGCCGGTGGACAGGAGCATCCTCATCCACGTGCCCGCGGGCCTGGCGCTGCTGGCGCAGACCAGGACGGCCAACTGGAACTTCAACACCGTGCCGCAGAAGGGCCTGAACGGGCGCACCGGCTGGCAGCCGCGCGGCAAGGTGCTGGGCGGGTCGAGCTCGGTCAACGCGATGGTCTACATCCGCGGCCACCGGGCCGACTACGACCACTGGGCCGCCGAGGGCAACCAGGGCTGGTCCTACGACGAGGTGCTGCCTTACTTCCGCCGCGCCGAGCACAACGAGCGGCTGCACGACGAGTACCACGGCAACGACGGCCCGCTCAACGTGATGGACCTGCGCAGCCCGAACAAATACACGCAGCCCTTCATCGACGCCGGCCGCGAAGCGGGCTACCGCATCACCGACGACTTCAACGGCGCCGACCAGGAAGGCATCGGCGCCTACCAGGTCACGCACAGGAACGGCGAGCGCTTCAGCGCGGCCAAGGCCTACCTGACGCCCAACCTGGGTCGCAAGAACCTCACGGTGTTCACGAACGCGCACACCACGCGCATCCTGTTCGAGGGCAAGCGTGCGACGGGCGTCGAGTTCCGCCGCGACGGCCGGATCGAGCAGATCGGCGCCAACCACGAGGTGCTGATGGCCGCCGGCGCGCTGCAGACGCCGCAGATCCTGATGCTGTCGGGCGTGGGCCCCGGCGCGGAGCTCGCGAAGTTCGGCATCGGCGTCGTCCACGACCTGCCGGGCGTCGGCCGCAACCTGCACGACCACCTCGACGCCGTGCAGGTCGTCAACGCGCCCACGCTCAGGGAGACCTTCGGCGTGTCGTTCGGCGGCATCGCGCGCGTGCTCAAGGCGATCCCCGAGTGGCGCAACCGCCGCACCGGCATGCTCACGACGAACTTCGCCGAGGCCGGCGGCTTCATCAAGAGCCAGCCGTCGGAGCCCATCCCCGACCTGCAGCTGCACTTCGTCATCGCCAAGCTCGTCGACCATGGCCGCAAGACCGTGTTCGGCCACGGCTACTCGGGCCACGTGTGCGTGCTGCGCCCCAAGAGCCGCGGCAGCGTCTCGCTGGCCAGCGCCGACCCGATGGCCGCGCCGCTGATCGACCCGAACTTCCTGGCCGACCCCGACGACGTCGCGCGCATGGTGCGCGGCTTCCGGCTGCTGCGCGAGCTGTTCCAGCAGCCGGCGCTCAAGAAGCTGGGCGGCCACGAGCATCCGCGCTCGGCCGGCGCCACCACCGACGCCGAGATCGAGCAGTTCATCCGCGGCTACGCCGACACCATCTACCACCCGGTGGGCACCTGCCGCATGGGATCGGGCGAGATGGACGTGGTCGGCGCCGACCTGCGCATCCACGGGCTCGAGGGCATCCGCGTGGTCGACGCGTCGATCATGCCGCGCATCATCGGCGGCAACACCAACGCGCCGACGATCATGGTGGCCGAGAAGGCCTCTGACATGATCAAGGCCGCGCGCCTGTCCGGCGCGGCGCCCGCGCCGCAGGTGATCCGCGCACCGGCGTCGCCCGAGTCGCTCGCGGCCTGATCCACGCGCCGCCGCGCAACGGGGCGGCAACGCTTCGTCGCTCGACGGCAAGGATGTCGTGGTGCAATCACGCACCCGCACTCCATTGCATTCGATGAATCTCCTGCGTTCCGCCGCGGCCCTGGCCGCCGCCGTCTCCATCACATCGATCACCGGCTGCGCCAGCGAGCCCGTCGCGCCCCAGCACGTGGACGGCGGCATGCGCATGCCCGCCAGCGGCATGGACGGCTGGCAGTTCCACCGCGTGCTGCGCTTCGGCGACTACGCGACCAGCCCCGTCAATCCGAAGGCGACCGATCTGGCCCATGACTGCATGCCGGACTGCCCGAACAAGACGTCGATCGGATCGCCCGGCCATGTGCCGATCTACCGCAAGCAGTTCGACGACGCGTTCAGGAGCGCCACGATCAAGGTCGAATTCGACCAGCACGGCCCCGATGCCCAGATGGCCCCGGTGCGCGCGCTGTACGAGGGGCGACGCTACAGCAATGTCCAGATGACCGAGTGGATGGGCTTTCCCACCTCGATCAAGGGCAACGTCGAGCTGGTCACCAGCTTCACCGGCGTCATCGATCCGCTGTCGGCAGGACAGTCGGCCTGGCACTTCGCGCTGCTCAGCGACAACACCACCGACGCCGCGACGGCGCCGGCCGGCTGGCTCGTCGACGACAGCGGCCGCAGCGTGGTCATCCGCCACGCGCCGTTCCCCGTCGGCACGCCCGCGTTCGTCATCCGCCTCGCGCGCGGCGTGTCGCCCGGCTACCTCTTCGACCTCGATGGCCAGGTGGTCGGCAGCATGAGCCTGTTCCCGGAGAAGACCGTGTGGCTGCGTGACGACCTCGCTCCCGACCTGCGCTTCGCGCTGGCAGGCCTGAGCTCGGCCCTGTTCCTGCAGCCCCAGTCGCACTGAACGCCAGGCAGGGGCGCGCGAGCAATGAATGGCGCGTGGCGCCGGCGACTGCATCGCGCCAGGCCGGCGCAGGCGTCGCCGGGCGGGCGCTCAGGGGGCCAGGGCGGCGATGTCCGTCACCACGCGCCAGCTCGGGCCAGGTCGTAGGCCAGCGCCCAGTAGTGCTCGTACGCGATCCAGCGCGCATCGCGGGCGCGCGGGCCCAGGGCCGCCATCGCCTCGTCGGGCGTCGGGAAGTTCTTGACGACTTCGTAGGTGCTGCCGTCGTCGAGCGTGCGCAGCTGGTAGGTGTTGCCCTCGGCATCGCGGCGCGAGATCGGCAGGTTGCTGGTCTGCACGAAGCTGTTGTCCAGCATCATGACGCGTGAGCCCGGCTCGAGGCGCGCGTGCAGCGTGTCCAGCCAGGGCCTCAGCCGCGCGAGCGGCACGTGCGACCACCAGCACCCGGCGAAGGCGGCGTCGAAGCGCTCGTCCTCGATGCCCTCCAGGGTATAGGCGTCGACCCGCTGGAAGCGCACCTTGCCCGCCGGCAGCGGCTTGGCGCGCGCGAGCGCCATCGTCTCGTCGTTCAGGTCGGTGGCCAGCCACGACACGCAGTCGCGCGCGAAATGCGGCGTCCACCAGCCGGTGCCGCAGGCGATCTCCAGCACGCGGCGGCCGGCGAAGTGCGCGGCAAGTTCCGACTCCATGCGGCGCAGATCGGGCTGGCGTTCCGGCTTGTGATAGACCCGCTCGTAGTAGGCGGCGCGCTCGGCGTAGTAGCGCGCCATGCGGCGGTCGTCGGCGGACAGGGTGTCGTCGCTGCTCATTCAGCGCAGTGTAGTCAGGCCTTGCGCACGCGCACGCCGCCCGCACGCAGCGCGCGCGTCACGCGCTCGGGCGTCGCGCGCGCGACGGCCACCAGGCTCGCATCGGCCAGCGGCGCCACGACGAACGGAGACGCGGCCATCAGCTTCTCGGGCGACGCGAGCACCACCGTCTCGGCCGCGCGCTCCATCAGCGCGCGCTTGACCGCCGCTTCCTCGGCGTCGCCCGTGCTGAGACCCGCGTCGGGATGCACGCCGGTGACGCCGAGGAAGAACAGGTCGGCGCGCAGGCGCGACGCGGCGGCGATGACCTCGGCCCCGACGTTGACCATCGAATGGCGGAACAGCCGGCCGCCCAGCATGCGGACGTCGACCAGTGGATGCCGCGCGAGTTCGACGGCGACCGTCGGGCTGTGCGTGACGATCGTCGCGCGCAGCCCCGGCGCGAGGTGGCGCGCCACCTGCAGCGCGGTGGTGCCGCCGTCCAGGATCACGACCTGGCCCGGCTGCACCAGCGACGCGCCGTATCTGCCCAACGCGAGCTTGTCGACGGTGGACACCTGCTCGCGCAGCGCGAGGTCGCCCATCGCCGCCGACGCCGGCAGCGCGCCGCCGTGCACGCGCTGCAGCTTGCCCTCGGCCGCCAGTTCGCGAAGGTCGCGGCGGATGGTGTCCTCGGAGGTGTCGAACTCGAGCGCCAGCGTCCTGGCGACGAGCTGGCCCTCGGCGGCGAGCCGCTCGAGCAGGATCTTCTTGCGTCGGGTGGTGAGCATGGGAAGGATTTGCGGGCTGCGGGCGTTTGCACGATACTGCACGAAACTACGCGATTCTGCCATGCCTTCACCGAACGTCGATCCCAGCCCCTACGTCGGCAACGACGAGATCCGCATCATCGAGGAGCGCGTGCTCGCGCACGACTGGTACCTGCTGCGCAAGACGACCTTCGAGCACCGTCGACGCGACGGCCGCCTGCAGGTGGTCAGCCGCGAGACCTACGACCGCGGCAACGGCGTCGCACTGCTGCTGTTCAACGCCGCGCGCGGCACGGTCATCCTGATCCGCCAGTTCCGCTTCCCCTGCTACGTCAACGGCCTGGCGGACGGCATGCTGGTCGAGGCCTGCGCCGGACAGCTGGACGGCAACGACCCGCTGGCCGCGATGCGGCGCGAGGCCATCGAGGAGACGGGCTACGACGTGAAGTCCCCGCGCAAGGTGTTCGAGGCCTACATGAGCCCCGGCTCGATCACCGAGAAGCTGCACTTCTTCGTCGCCGCGTACGAGGACGCCGACCGCCGCACCGGCGGCGGCGGCGACGTGCACGAGGGCGAGGACATCGAGGTGCTGGAGCTGCGCCTGGACGCCGCGATGGCGATGATCGCCAGCGGCCAGATCCAGGACGGCAAGACCATCATGCTGCTGCAGCATGCGGCCCTGGTGGGTCTGGACCGGCTCTAGGGCCTGTTCACACTAAATGCGTGCCCGCGTGACCTCCAGAAAGCCCGCCTTCAAGGCGCGAGCGCGCCGACGTGGCGGCGCCACGGCAAGCGCTCGCAACGCCGAAGGCGGGCTTTCTGGAGGATCACCCGCAGGGCCGGCTGCCTGCGAGGCCCCAGGCGTCGTTGGCCGCTCCTCGCGGGCGTCCAGCCCGCCGCGTCGC
>DATCRO010000104.1:0-5336 GCA_036569025.1 Burkholderiaceae bacterium | reverse complement strand
GACAACGGCATCGGAGACCGCACGATGACATCCCTGCCATACGCCTGGGCACGCGCGCAGCGCGCCCTGCTGACGATCCGCCCGGAGGGCGCGCAGCTGACCTTCAGCCCGCGCACGCCGCAGTGGGCGCGCGCCGAGGCGCGGCGCCACCATCCGCTGGCGCAGGAACGCGAGATCGCCGACGACGAGCTGGAAACGCTGCTGGCCGCCGCCTACGCCCATGCCGGCGATGCGGCCAGCGTGGTGGCGGCGTCGGAAAACGAGATCGACCTGGATCGCCTGATGCAGGACATCCCGGAAATCGAGGACCTGCTCGACACCCAGGACGACGCGCCCGTCATCCGCATGATCAACGCGCTGTTCACGCAGGCCGCGCGCGACGGCGCCAGCGACATCCACATCGAGCCCTACGAGCGCACGTCGTCGGTGCGCTTTCGCATCGACGGCACGCTGCGCGAGGTGGTGCAGCCCAACCGCGCGCTGCACGCGGCGCTGATCTCCCGCCTGAAGATCATGGCCGAGCTCGACATCGCCGAGAAACGCCTGCCGCAGGACGGCCGCATCTCGCTGCGCATCGGCGGCCGCGCCATCGACGTGCGCGTGTCCACCCTGCCCTCGGCGCACGGCGAGCGCGCGGTGCTGCGCCTGCTCGACAAGTCCGAGAGCCGCCTCACGCTCGAGGCCGTGGGCATGCAGGGCGACACGCTGGCGCGCTTTCGGCACATGGTCACGCAGCCGCACGGCATCATCCTCGTGACCGGCCCCACGGGCTCGGGCAAGACCACCACGCTTTACGCAGCGCTGGCCCGGCTCGACGCCACCCGCAGCAACATCATGACGGTGGAAGACCCGATCGAGTACGAGCTGCCGGGCGTGGGCCAGACGCAGATCAACGCGAAGATCGAACTCACCTTCGCCAAGGCCCTGCGCGCCATCCTTCGGCAGGACCCGGACGTGATCATGATCGGCGAGATTCGCGACTTCGAAACCGCGCAGATCGCCATCCAGGCCTCGCTGACCGGCCACCTCGTGCTGGCCACGCTGCACACCAACGATTCCGTCAGCGCCGTCACGCGTCTCACCGACATGGGCGTGGAGCCCTTCCTGCTGAGTTCGTCGCTTCTGGGCGTGCTCGCGCAGCGGCTCGTGCGCAAGGTCTGCACGGTCTGCGCCGGCGCGGGCTGCGAAGCCTGCGGGCAGACCGGCTACCAGGGCCGCACCGGCATCTTCGAGCTGCTGGTGGCCGACGACAAGGTGCAGGCGCTCATCCACGGCAAGGCCGCCGAGAGCCAGCTGTTCGAGGCCGGCCAGCACGGCGGCCTGCGCTCGATGCGCGAGGACGGCGAACGGCTGGTGCAGGCCGGCATCACGTCGCGCGCCGAGCTGCTGCGCGTCACGCGCGAGTAGCGAGCAAGAAGAGAAGAGATGCCCGCCTACGCATTCGAAGCCATCGACGCCAGCGGCCAGTCGCGCGAAGGCGTTCTCGAGGCCGACACCGCCCGCAGCGCGCGCAGCCTGCTGCGGGCTCAGGCGCTCATTCCGCTGTCGGTCAAGCCGGTTGGCAGCGAGCATGCCGGTGGCTCCAGCCAGCGCAGCGGTCTCGGCCGCTGGTTCGGCGGCGGCAAGCGCGTGTTCAATTCGACCGGGCTCGCGGTGTGGACGCGGCAGCTCGCGGGTCTCGTCTCCTCGGGCCTGCCGCTGGAACGCGCGCTCACTGCGCTGACCGATGAAGCCGAATCGGACCAGCAGCGCAACCTCGTCGCCTCGCTGCGCGCCGAGGTCAACGCAGGCTCCCCCTTCGCCCGTGCGCTGTCGGCGCATCCGCGCGAGTTCTCGCCCATCTACACGGCCGTGATCGGCGCCGGCGAGCAGAGCGGCAACCTGGGCCTCGTGCTCGACCGCCTCGCCGACGACCTCGAAGAGCGCCAGGCGCTGCAGCAGAAGCTGATCGGTGCGGCGCTGTACCCGGCCATCGTCACGCTGGTGGCGATCGTGATCGTGATCTTCCTCGTGAGCTACGTGGTGCCGCAGGTGGCGCAGGTGTTCGCGGGCACGAAGCGCTCGCTGCCTTTTCTCACCACGGTGATGCTGTCGCTGAGCGCCGGCGTTCGCAACTACGGCTGGTGGATGCTGGCCGGCGTGGTGCTCGTGGCCATCGGCGCACGGCTCGCGCTGGCGCAGGAGGCGCTGCGCCTGAAGTTCGATGCGGCCTGGCTCAGGCTGCCGCTGGTGGGCAAGCTCTCGCGCGGCTACAACGCGGCGCGCTTCGCGAGCACGCTCGCCATGCTGGCCACCGCCGGCGTGCCGATCCTGCGCGCGCTGCAGGCCGCCTCCGAAACGCTGGGCAACCGTGCGATGCGCGCCGATGCGCTCGACGCGCTGGTGCTGGTGCGCGAAGGCGCGCCGCTGGCATCGGCGCTGGCGCAGAAGAAGCGCTTTCCGGGCCTGGTGTCGATGTTCGCCCGCCTCGGCGAGCAGACCGGCACCCTGCCGCTGATGCTGCAGCGCGCCGCCAACCAGCTCGGCGCCGAAGTGCAGCGCCGCGCGATGCACCTGGCCACCATCCTGGAGCCGCTGCTGATCGTGGCGATGGGCGGCGTGGTGATGCTGATCGTGCTCGCGGTGATGCTGCCCATCATCCAGCTCAACCAGTTCGTGAAATGAGGCAGACCCCCAGGCTTGCCCACTTCGTGCGGCCTCCAACCCGCTTGCAGGGGGCAGCAGCGCGCGGCGCAACTGCTCGAAGAAGACACAGCCGCAAGGAAGCGCCATGCCGGTAACGCTGGAAGACAAGCTCGTGGTCGCGATCTCCTCGCGCGCCCTGTTCAACCTCGAGGAAGAGAACAAGGTCTTCGAGGCGGGCGACAACGAGGGCTACATGAAGCTGCAGCTCGACCGCATCGACGTGCCGGCCGCGCCCGGCATCGCCTACTCGCTGATCCGCAAGCTGCTGCGCTTCAACGACGACGGCGTGCAGCGCGTGGAGGTGGTGATCCTCTCGCGCAACGACCCGGTCTCGGGCATGCGCATCTTCAGGTCGAGCGCCGCGGCCGACATCAAGCTGCTGCGCGGCGTGTTCACCCAGGGCCGACCGCCCTTCGGCTACCTGCGCCCGCTGCGCGCGCACCTGTTCCTCTCGGTCAACGCGCAGGACGTGCGCGAGGCGCTCAACGCCGGCTTTCCGGCGGCGCGCGTGCTGGTCGAATCGGTGAAGGCCAGCGACGCATGGCCGAACGAAGTGCGCATCGCCTTCGACGGCGACGCCGTGCTGTTCTCCGACGAGGCCGAGCGCGTGTTCCAGGCCCAGGGCCTCGACGCCTTCCAGGCCCACGAACTCAGCAAGGCCGACCTCCCCCTGCCCGAAGGCCCCTTCAAGCCGCTGCTGGCCGCCCTGCACCGCCTGCAGATGGCCGGCAACGCGCAGATGCGCATCCGCACCGCGCTGGTCACCGCGCGCAGCGCCCCGGCGCACGAGCGCGCGATCCGCACGCTGATGAAGTGGAACATCCGCGTCGACGAGGCCATGTTCCTCGGCGGCCTGCCCAAGGGCGAGTTCCTGCGCGAGTTCGAGCCCGACTTCTTCTTCGACGACCAGACGGGGCACGTGGATGCGGCCTCTCGGCACGTGCCGGCGGGGCATGTGAGCAGCGGGATCAGCAACGAGTCCTGAACGGCGGCGTCGCCTTGCGCTTGCCCGCGACCCGGGCCGCGGCAAGAATGCCGCCATGCTGATCCTCCGACACGCCGACATCCTCGTCACCATGGACGCCACCCGGCGCGAGATCGCCGATGGCGCCGTGGTGTGCGACGGCCCCGCGATCGCCTGGGCCGGCCCCACCGCCGATCTGCCCATCGCATGCCTCGAAGCCCTGCGCGACGGCCGCGCCGAGGCCATCGACATGCGCGGCCACGTGGTGATGCCCGGCCTGGTCAACACGCACCACCACATGTACCAGAGCCTCACGCGCGCGGTGCCCGAGGCACAGGACGCCGAGCTCTTCGGCTGGCTGACCAACCTGTACCTGCTGTGGGCGCGCCTCACGCCCGAGATGATCCGCGTGTCGACGCAGACCGCCATGGCCGAGCTGATGCTCTCGGGCTGCACCACCACCAGCGATCATCTCTACCTGTTTCCCAACGGCTCGCGGCTCGACGATTCGATCGAGGCGGCCGACGCGATGGGCATGCGCTTCCACGCGGCGCGCGGCAGCATGAGCGTGGGCCGCAGCGCCGGCGGCCTGCCGCCCGACGAAGTGGTCGAGACCGAGGAAGCGATCCTGCGCGACAGCGAGCGGCTCATCGGCCGCTGGCACGACGCCTCGCGGCATTCGATGCGCCGCATCGTGCTCGCGCCCTGCTCGCCTTTCTCGGTGTCGCGCGACCTGATGCGCCTGTCGGCCGAACTGGCGCGCGAGCGCGGTGTCTCGCTGCACACGCACCTGGCCGAGAACGACAACGACGTCGCCTACTCGCGCGAGAAGTTCGGCATGACGCCGGCCGAGTACGCCGAAGACCTGGGCTGGGTCGGCCGCGACGTGTGGCATGCGCACTGCGTGAAGCTCGACGAGGCCGGCATCGCGCTCTTCGGCCGCACCGGCACGGGCGTGGCGCACTGCCCGTGCTCCAACATGCGCCTGGCCTCGGGCATCGCGCCCATCGGTGCGATGCGCCGCGCTGGGGTGCCGGTGGGGCTGGGCGTGGACGGCAGCGCGTCGAACGACGGCGCGCACATGCTGGGCGAGGCGCGCCAGGCGATGCTGCTGCAGCGCGTGGGCTACGGCCCGGCGGCGATGACGGCGCGCGAGGCGCTCGAGATCGCCACGCTCGGCGGCGCGCAGGTGCTGGGCCGCGACGACATCGGTGCGATCGCGCCCGGCATGTCGGCCGACATCGTGGCATTCGACATGCGCGGCGTCGCGCACGCGGGAGCGGGGCACGACCCGGTGGCGGCGCTCGTGTTCTGCACGCCGGCCTCGGTGTCGCTGAGCGTGATCGGCGGCGTGGTGCGCATCCGCGGCGGCGCATTCACCGGGCTCGAGCTGGCACCGCTGCTGGCGAGGCATCGCGAACTGGCGCGCACGCTGTACGACGCCGCACGCCACCCGCATACCGCCTGACGACGCGCTGACCAGGCGTTGCAGGGGACGCGCCTCGAAGTAGGCAGCAACCCTGATTGCCAACGCCCGAGCCCCTCCGCAGAATCCGCCCACCGAATCGAACGACCGTTCGATTCGGTGGCCGAGCCTTCCGTCGGCCTTCCCGAGATACACAACAACAGGGAACTCCCGATGAAGCGCAGAGACATCCTCAAATGGTCCGCCTCGGCGGGCGGCCTG
>DATCRO010000103.1:0-3334 GCA_036569025.1 Burkholderiaceae bacterium | reverse complement strand
CGACCACGTGCACCGCGAGGCCGCGGGCACGCAGCGACGCGGCCACCTCCAGGCCGATGAAGCTCGAGCCGATCACCAGCGCGCGCCTCGCGCCGGCGCAGCGCGCGACGATCGCCCTGCTGTCGGCGAAGCTGCGCAGCGGGTGCACGCGCGCCGGGTCGGCGCCGGGGATGTCCATGCGGATCGGATCGGCGCCGGTGGCCAGCAGCAACGCGCCCCATGCGAGCTCGCGGCCGGAGTCCAGCGTGACGACGCGGCGCGCCGGATCGATCGCCGCGACGCGCGTGGACAGCAGCAGCTCGATGCCGTTCGCCTCGTAGAACCCGGGCGGGCGCAGCGCGATCCAGTCGGGCTCGGCGGTGCCGGCGAGGAAGTCCTTGGACAGGTTCGGCCGGTCGCACGGCGGCGCGTCGTCGGCACTCACCATGGTCAGCGCCCGGGTGTAGCCGGCGCGGCGCAGCATCTCGGCGGCCGCCAGGCCCGCGACGCCGCCGCCGACGATCACGATGGACGGCGGATGCCCGGAGACCGGCGGCCGTTCGCGCGGCCCGGCGACGACGCGCTCGCCGACGAACGCGCGGCCAGCGCGCTGCTCCACGCGCCAGCATGCGATCGGGTCGAGCGCGGGCGCCCGCACGGCCTCGCCGGTGGCGAGGTCGAAGCTGGCGTGGTGCCAGGGGCAGCGCACGGTGTCGCCGACGACGAGGCCCTCGGCGAGCGGGCCGTGGTAGTGGCTGCACAGCGCGCCGAACGCGTGGACACGGTCGCCGCGCCGCAGCAGCAGCGCGTCCTCGGTGCCGACGCGGCCGGCCACGGGCTGGCCCTCGGGCAGGTCGGCGAGCGGCACGCCGGCGGTGAAGTCCAGGGGCGGATCCTTCTGCTCGTCCATCGCGGTCTCCTCGAGAAGCGGCGCCGTGCCGCGGCCATCATAGGTCGCGCATCGCGCCCTTGAGGCAGAGATGGCTTGTCCGCGGATTCCGTTCCCGGCGTGCGGCGGCGTCGATCACCGGCGGCCGGAAAGAAGAAAGCCCGCAGTCCATTCCTGGAGCGGGCTTCCCGTTGCCCCTTCGGCGCGAGGCGTCGTCGGGACGATTCCAATGTAGTCGCTTCGCGGCGCGCGGTGTGTAGGACGAGCGCGCATCCGATGGCCAGGAGTCTGCGCGCAGAAGCCTAGTGGAAGATCAGGTAGAGGATGACGAGGACGCCGAGGGGAATGCCCAGGAACCATCCGAGTACGTACTTGCCCATGTTTGTCTCCGTTGAGGTTCGCGCCGGAATGGCGCCATGGACTCGTCGAGGCAACCAGGGTGCCGGAACGAGCGATCAGCTGACCGCGAGCGACTCGATGATGGCCGGCGCGTCCGGCGCGGCCCGCTGCATGGCCTTGACGTGGGCCGCGATCAGCGACTCGTTGCGATGGAACGTGGGCACCCAGGTGCCCGTGTCCTCGCTCGCGCCGAGCTCGAGCAGCGCCTCGGGCGAGACGAACACGTGGAAGACGAGGACGCCCTCGCTCGCCGTCGCGGCGACGCCCCGGACGACCTGCGACAGGTGCACGTCGAGGAACGACAGCTTCATGGACGCGCTTTCCGGTAAATGGGTCAAATGTCCATTCTGGCGGGAAAGCGAGGGCCGCGGAAGTACCGTCGCGCTGGGTGTTGCTGCCGCGTACTGGACGATCGATCAGTAAAAGCGCCAGTGTCACCGGAGCCGGCCGGCGCCGGCTTCAGAGCAGGTCCGCGTCGACCCCCATGTAGCGGCGGAACTCCTCGACGAACAGCATGTGCAGCCGCGCGTTGCCGCGCCCGCCCTCGCGCCGGCACAGCGCCGGGTACCAGGCGCCCTCCTCCTCGTAGAAGTGCAGCGCCAGGTCGGCACGCAGCGCGTCCAGCTTGTCGACGAAGTCTTCGCTGCCCGGCTCCAGCAGCGCGAGTCCGGCCAGGTCGATGCGGAAGCTGCTCTCGTCGGCGAACGCGCTGACCGCGTGCGCCTTCTGGCCGTCGAAGGCGAGCGCCGGATAGAGCACGGTGTCCTCGGCGATCGCGTGGCCCTTCATCAGCGTGGACAGCCAACGCAGCGCATGCCGGGCCACCACGGGATCGCCCGCCTCGCGCACCGCCTGCAGCGCCTGCTCGATGGCCACGTGGTGGCGCAGCACCTCGGCGAACCAGTCGCACTCGGCCGCGCGCGCGTAGGCGAGCTCGCGCGCGCGGGCGCGGCGATCCTCGAGCGGCTCGCGCACGGTGCCGATCATCTTGTCCAGCAGCGTCATGGCGCACTCCGGCGGCTGCTGGCCGTGGCACGTGCGTTCATCGCGCCGCCGGGGAGGACGCGGGCGCCGTGCCCTGCGAGACCGCCTCCAGCGCATCGCCGGCCGACATGGCCTGCCCGCGCGTGGCGAGGTCGGCCAGGGCGACGATGCCGACCAGGCGCCGGTCGTGGTCGATGACGGGCACGCGGCGCAGCTGGTGCTCGCCCATCGTGCGCGCGGCGTCCTCGACGGCATCGTCGTCGTAGCACCAGTGCGCCGGCTCGCTCATCACCTCGCGCAGCGTGGCCTGGTCGACCATGCAGCCGGCGGCGACGCCGCGCACGACGATGTCGCGGTCGGTGACGACGCCCAGCAGGCGGTCGCCGTCGCAGACCGGGATGACGCCCACGTCGAGCTCGTCCATAGTCTGCGCGGCCTTCATGAGGGTCTCGGTCGGCGCCAGCGTGCGCACATCGCGGGTCATCACTTCGCATACCTGGGTCATGTGCTTCTCCGTAGGTTGGCAAGCATCTGCGCGGCTCAGTCGTAGCCTTCGCGCGCGTTGTCCACCGCGCTGTCTTCCTGGCGGCGCAGCTTGCGCGTCTCGCCGGCCTGGCCGCCGTGGCTCGCGGACGGCTCGGGCTGCTCGCCGGAGCGCTCGCGGCGGGCGCCGCTGCCGGGCTTGTCCGGCTGAAGGGGAGTCGCACGGCGGGGTGGTTCCTGGTCGCGCGGTCGTTGGGGATCGGTCATGACGGCTCCTTGTCGCGATGGCGCCGTGCGACGGGTGTCGAAAGGCGCCGGCCAGGATCGCGAAGCAAGAAGCGGGCACGTGACCAGGCGTGCCGCCCGGGCCGAGCGGGAGACGCCGTGTCCATGCGCATCACGCGGGGGCCGGCGGCGCCTGGACGTCCATGCCCGCCTGGCCGGGGCCTGTACGGGCAGGCCCGTCTTCACACGCACTTGCCGGGCGGCTGCAAGCTTTCCTGCGGGGCCTGAGGAAACCGACAGCACGGCTTCGCCGCGCCTCGATGCAACGGTGTCAGCGCAGCGGACGGTCGCCCCCGTTGCGCGACCGAAGCGGCG
>DATCRO010000102.1:0-6297 GCA_036569025.1 Burkholderiaceae bacterium | reverse complement strand
GTCCATGTAGGCGAACAGGCGCGACGCGTAGCCCGCCGTCAGGTCGGCCTTGAGCGTCCACGAGGCGTTCGTGTAGCCGAACGTGTAGATCAGGTTGGGCACGCCGCTGAACATCATGCCCTTGTAGCCCAGCGTGTTCGAGAAATCGACGTCCTTGCCGTCGACCGCGAACGCGACGTCCCCCAGCACGTTCAGCTTCAGGCCGGTGGCCGAGACGACGATGTCGGCCGGCAGCTCGCGGCCCGACCGCAGGCGGATGCCGGTCGGCGTGAAGGTGTCGACGTGGTCGGTCACCACCTCCGCGCGCTTGTCCTTGATCGCCTCGAACAGGTCGCCGTCGGGCACGAAGCACACGCGCTGGTCCCACGGGTCGTACCTGGGCGTGAAGTGGGTGTCGACGTCGTGCGACGGGCCGAGCGCCTGGCGCACGAGGCCGATCAGGCTCCTGCGAACCATCGCCGGCCAGCGCCGCGACAGGTTGAAGAACAGCATCGCCACGCCGATGTTCTTGGTGCGCGTGAGGCGGTAGGCCAGCATGCGCGGCAGCCAGCGGCGCAGGCGCTCGGCGAGCGGGTCGCGGCCCGGCAGCGACAGCACGTAGGTCGGCGAGCGCTGCAGCATCGTGACGTGCTGCGCGGTGCGCGCCATCTCCGGCACCAGCGTCACCGCCGTGGCGCCGCTGCCGATGACGACCACGCGCTTGCCGGCGTGATCGAGGTCGGACGGCCAGAACTGCGGATGCACGAAGCGGCCCTGGTACGCGTCGACGCCCGCGAACTCGGGTGCGTGGCCCTCGCTGTAGCGGTAGTAGCCGCTGCACGCGAGCAGGAAGTTGCAGCGGATGCGCGAGCGGCGCTGGCTTGCCTGTTCGATCTCGAGCGTCCAGCACGCGTCGGCCGACGACCAGTCGGCGCGCACCACCTTGTGGCCGAAGCGCACCTGGCGATCCAGGCCGTGCTCGACGGCCGTCTCGACGATGTAGTCGCGGATGGCCGGCCCGTCGGCCAGCGACTTCGAATCCGTCCACGGCTTGAACGCGTAGCCGAGCGTGAACATGTCGGAGTCGGAGCGCACGCCGGGATAGCGGAACAGGTCCCACGTGCCGCCGATGGCCTCGCGGCTCTCCAGGATCGCGAAGCGGCGGCCGGGGAAGTCGTTCTGCAGGTGCACCGCCGCGCCGATGCCCGAGAGCCCGGCGCCGACGATGATCGCGTCGAGGTGCTCGATCGCGTCGGGCGTGGCCGTCTTGAGGAACTCGCCGGCGCGCGCGATCGAGCGCCTGGCCTCGGGCAGGTCCTTCAGCAGCTGCCACGCATGCGGCACGACGGGCCACACGGTGGTCTCGACGTGCACGCCCGCGGCGCGCGCCTTGGCCGCGAAGCGCGTGCCGTCGTCGCGCAGCGCTTCTTCCGCGGCGACATGGAACAGCAGCGGCGGCAGGCCCGCGAGGTCGCCGAAGATCGGCGAGACGAGCGGGTTCGTCGCATCGCCGGCGGCGCCGAGGTAGGCCTTGCCCAGGTGCTCCAGCGACGGCCCGTGGAACATCGGGTCGCGGTCGGCGTTGCCTTCGATCGACGGGCTCTGGCCGGTGACGTCGGTGGCGGGCGAGAAGAGGGCGGCGGCGTCGGGCAGGCGTTCGCCGGCATCGCGCAACTTCAGCAGCAGCGCCAGCGCGAGGTTGCCGCCCGCGCTCTCGCCGGCCAGCACGAGGCGCTGGCCCGCGGAATCGCCGTCGTGCTTCGCGCGCAGCGCGCGCCACGCGGTGGCGACGTCGTCCAGCGGCGCCGGGAACGGATGCTCGGGTGCGAGGCGGTAGTCGGGCGCGAAGACGCGGAAGCCCTGCAGCGCGAAGGCCGCGGTGATCGGCCGGTGCGTGCGCGGCGAGCAGCCGACGAAGCCGCCGCCGTGCACGTACATGAGCGTGGGGCGCGGGCTGGCCGCGATCTGCGCGGCGCCTTCGCGCTCGACCCATTCGCCGGGGATGCCGCCGAGGGTGTCGCGCGTGTAGGCGACGCCCTTGGGCGGCGGCATCGCCTGGCCCATGACCTTGCGCACCTGCATCAGGTCGCGCATGTCGCCGAACGCGGGACGCACCCGCTTGCGGATGAGGTAACGGGCGGCGCGCGCCTGCCAGCTGGCCATCGTCTGCTCCTCTCAGGCCGGTTGGCGCCTGATGCGGCGCGCGAGGTCGCGCGCCACGTGCTTCCAGTACGTCACCGGGAACAGCCGCTGGATGATCGCGGCGCCCTTGGCGTCGTTGCCCACCAGCACGCGCTTGCTGCGGCGCTCGATGCCGGTGGCGATGATGTCGGCCGCCTTGGCCGGATCCATCACCAGCAGGCTGCGCCAGCTGGCCTGTTCGCGCGCCACCTCGGCGGCGTCCAGGTTCCTGGCCAGGCGCGCGTTCGTCGAGATCGCGGTGCGCACGCCGCCGGGATGGACGAGGGTGACGCCGACCGGCGACCCCGCCATCTCGAGCTCGTGGCGCAGCGACTCCGAGAACCCGCGCACGGCGAACTTCGACGCGACATAGGCCGTCTGCCCCGGCGGCGCGATGATGCCGAAGATGCTGGACACGTTGACCAGCTGCGCCGCCGGCTCGCGGGCGAGCACGGGCAGGAACGCGCGCGTGAGGCGCACCGTGCCGCCGAAGTTGATGGCCATCAACCAGTCGAAGTCCTCGGCGGCCACCTGTTCAAAACGGCCGCCCAGCGCGACGCCCGCGTTGTTGACCAGCACCGTGACGCGCCCGTGTTCGGCGAGCACCGCGGCGGGCAGGGCGGCGACGGCCGCGTGGTCGGCGACGTCGAGCGCGTGCGTGCTCACCTTGGAGCCGGCGGCGCGCGCCTGGGCGGCGACGGCTTGCAGTCCGGCGGCGTTGACGTCGACCAGGGCGAGCTGCATGCCGCGCCGTGCGAGATCGACGGCCAGCGCCGCGCCGATGCCGCTCGCCGCGCCGGTGAGCACGGCGACGCCGCCGCGCAGCGTCCAGGGGGTCGGTGGGGCCATGTCGTCTTTCGTCCTCGCTCGTGGTGTCGCCAAAGTGACGACGCGTGTCGTCAGATATCGAGCCGATCGTAGGCTCGGGGTGGATTCGTGTCAAATAGGGGGATGCCCGCCTCCGCCGCCAACACCGTTTCCGCGCGCCCTTACGGCGGCCTCGCGATGGCGGAGCGCGTGGCCGCGCGCCGCGCGCGCTTCATCGAGGCCGGCATCGAGCTGTTCGGCACGCAGGGCTTTCGCGGCGCCACGGTGCGCGGCATCTGCGCGGCGGCCGGCCTGACCGACCGCTATTTCTACGAGTCGTTCGCGTCGCTGGAGGCCTTGCTCGCCGACGTGTATCGCACGGTCAAGGACGGCTTCGCGCGACGCCTGACCGAGGAATCGTTCGGCGCCGAGGGCTGGCACGGCGACGACGCGGCCGTCGAACGCCAGGTGACCGCGGCCTACGAGATCTGGTTCGACACCGTGCGCGACCCGCGCTTCGCGCGCATCCTGCTGGTCGAGGTGCTGGGCGTCAGCCCCGAGATGGACGCGCTGTACGAGGCCTCTGCGCGCGCCATGGCCGAGCTCACCATCACGCCGCTGGCGGCCACGCGGCCGGCGCTGAAGCTGTCCAGGCAGCGGCGCGAACTGCTCGGCCGCGCGCTCGTGGGCGCCGGACTGCAGGTGGCCAAGATGTGGATGACCGGCGGCTACAAGCTGCCGCGGCGCGACGTCGTGCGCACCTGCGTGCTGGTGGCCACCGGCACGCTCGCGGCACTGCGCGCGGAAGCGGCGAGCGACGCCTGACGTTGCTGGGCATGTCGAATGCTCGCCTCGCGCCCATGAAGATCGCCACCTACAACGTCAACGGCATCAACGGCCGCCTGCCGCGCCTGCTCGAGTGGCTGGACGAGACGCGGCCCGACGTCGCCTGCCTGCAGGAGATCAAGACCTCCGACGACACCTTCCCGCTGGAGGCGATCCACGACGCCGGCTACGGCGCGATCTGGGCCGGACAGAAGTCGTACAACGGCGTGGCGATCCTCGCGCGCGACGCGACGCCCGTCGAGCGCCTGCGCCACCTGCCCGGCGCGGAGGACGACACGCACAGCCGCTACATCGAGGCCGAGATCGACGGCGTCGTCGTCGCGTCGCTGTACCTGCCCAACGGCAATCCGCAGCCCGGCCCCAAGTTCGACTACAAGCTCGCATGGTTCGAGCGCTTCGACAGGCACGCGAAGTCGCTGCTGGCCGAGAAGCGTCCCGTGGTGCTGGCCGGCGACTACAACGTCGTGCCCACCGACTTGGACATCTACGACACGCGCTCCTGGCTGGACGACGCGCTGCTGCAGCCCGAGAGCCGCGCGGCCTACGCGAAGGTGCTCGAGCAGGGCTGGATCGACGCGATCCGCGCGAAGCATCCGGATGCTCGGATCTACACGTTCTGGGACTACTTCCGCAATCGCTGGGCGCGCAACGCGGGCCTGCGCATCGACCACCTGCTGCTGTCGCCCGATCTGGCCGATCACCTCGTCGATGCGGGCGTCGATCGCGAGCAGCGCGGCAAGGAGAAGGCGAGCGACCACGCGCCCGCCTGGGTGGAACTGGGCCGATGACGCTGGACCTGTTCGCCGCCGACGCGCCCCCGCTCGAGGACGAAGCGCTCGCTCCCGGCGCGGTCGTCCTGCGCGGCTTCGCCGGCGCGCGCGAGGCCGCGTTGAAGGACGGCCTGGCAGGCGTCACGGCCGCGTCGCCGTTCCGTCATCTCGTCACGCCGGGCGGGTTCCGCATGTCCGTGGCGATGACCAACTGCGGCGAACTGGGCTGGGTGTCGGACCGCCGCGGCTATCGCTACGACCCGGTCGACCCCGAGACGGGCGCGCCCTGGCCCGCGATGCCGGAGGCGTTCTGCGCGCTCGCCGGCGATGCCGCCGCACGCGCCGGTTATCCGGACTTCGCGCCGGATGCGTGTCTCGTCAATCGCTACGAGCCGGGCGCACGGCTGTCGATGCACCAGGATCGCGACGAGAAGGACCTGCGCGCGCCCATCGTGTCGGTCTCGCTGGGCTTGCCCGCCATCTTCCTGTGGGGCGGCGACGCGCGCGGCGACAAGGCGCGGCGTGTCGCGCTGCAGCACGGCGACGTCGTCGTGTGGGGCGGGCCGTCGCGGCTGCGCTTCCATGGCGTGCTCGCGCTCAAGGAAGGCGAGCACCCGTTCGCGGGCGCGCTGCGGATCAACCTTACCTTCCGCAAGGTCAGGGCCTGATCCCGCGCGTTTTCCCGCAGGCGCGGCGCGTCGCCGCGCGTTTGTGCAGCACACCATTGGGGCGAATCGTCATGTTCGGCATCGCCTTGACATGACGATGATGGCAAATTCGTGACACTGCCTCGTCTGCGTGCAATCCAGCGGAAATCGCATGATTTGGCGGGCCGCGCGCCGCCCGCTCGTCGTTTTCCACAGGCTTTTCCCCAGACGATGTGGAAAACCGCGCGGCGGCTCGGGCAAGCGAGGGGTTGACAGCGCGCGATCGACGGCGCCGGGCACCGCGATGTCTCGCGGCATTTCGTAGGGCGGGTTAGCCGCAGGCGTAACCCGCCATTCGCCGGCGTTGCGATCTGCCGGCATGGCGGGTTACGCCTGCGGCTAACTGTGGAGTGTCAACAGGTTCTTGCGTGATGAAGGGAGTCTGGACATTGGCGGCAAGCAGCCGATGCCGTGATGGCGCCGGTGCCAGTTGTAGAAGTGGTTCCAGGCGGGCAGCGCGCGGCAACGAGCATCGGAGTTGACGTAGGCGCGCCCGTACGCCCACTCGCGCATGGCCGACTGGATGAATCGCTCGGCCTTGCCATTGGTTTGGGGCCGGAAGGCACGAGTGAACTTCTGGGCAATGCCGCGTTCGAGGCAAGCCTCCCCGAACGCCGCAGAGCGGAAACCGTTGCCGTTGTCAGTAATCACGCGCTGCACTGGAACGCCAAGTGTGGAGAAGTAGCGAACTGACGCGCATAGGAAGCTGACCGCGCTGTCCTTGCCCTCGTTCGGGTAGATCTGCGTGAATGCGATTCGGCTATGGTCATCCACGGCCACGAAGACGAAGTCCCAGCCGACTTTTGAACTTCGACGGTGTCGATCGCCAGTGATGCGGTGGCCAGCTGCGTCGAACCGGCCGAGCTTCTTGATGTCAATGTGAAGCAGTTCGCCAGGCGCATCGTGCTCATAGCGTTGAATCGGCTCGACAGGCCGCAGGTCTGTCAGCCGCGACAAGCCAGCTCGCCTGAGCACGCGACTGACCGTCGCTTTGGACACGCCCATGT
>DATCRO010000101.1:0-5685 GCA_036569025.1 Burkholderiaceae bacterium | reverse complement strand
GCAATTCCACCTGCGAGACCAACGAGCGCGTGCGCACCCTGGGCTACCGCATCGTGGGCTGGCACGTCGATTCGTGCGACTGGGGCTACGACGGCCCGTCCGGCCTGACCGCCGCCGAGGCCTTGTCCTGCGGCGTGCTGGCGCCGTACCGCCATGACTTCGTCGGCCACGTGGTGGCCAGCGTGCGCGCGCACCGCGGCGGCATCGTGCTGATGCACGAGACGCAGCACATCAGCGTCGACAACCTGGACACGCTGATCACGAAGCTCGAAACCGAGGGCTACCGTTTCTCGACGCCGGTGGCGCCGGAGTTCGCGACGTCGCTGCGTTGACGCAGCGCGTCAGTCGATCAGGAACAGCGAGCACATCGCGACCGACACGAGCCCGCCGGCGGCCACGATCGCGCGGCAGCGCAGCAGCGGCCCGGCGATCTTGACGAGCGCCACCGTCGTGACGACCCACACCGACACGACCACCGCCGCGAGGAACACGAACGGGTCGCCGATCAGGTTGTGCAGCAGCACCGCCGCCAGCGACGCGGGCAGCAGCGCCAGGGCGCAGCAGCAGGCGTAGAACACCGCGTCGGGCATGCCGCGCGGACGCAGCTGCCCGGGGCGATCCTCGATCTCCTCGATGGCGGGCATCTGGTCGAGCTGGTCGTACATGGCTGGCCTCCTGAAGGGAGCGTGCGCCTGCCGATTACGCGCCGCGGGCGCCTTGTCGTCAATACGGGCAAATGGCAAGCCCTCGCGGGCCCGCGTGGCGTCAACCGGCGACGCTCGCCGCCGCCTCCGTGGCGCGTTCCTGCATCCAGGCCTCGAAGCGGTCGGGGGTCATCGGCCTGGCGAACAGCCAGCCCTGGCCCAGGGTGCACTGGGTGGCGACCAGGAAATCGCGTTCGGCAGGCGTCTCGACGCCCTCGGCCACCACCGCCAGGTCCAACGCGCGCGCCATGTCGACGATGGCGCGCACGATGGCCGTCGATCCCTTGCCGGTGGACGCGCTGCGCACGAACGACTGGTCGATCTTGAGCTTGTCCACGCTGAGCCGCTGCAGGTAGGCCAGGCTCGAGTAGCCGGTGCCGAAGTCGTCGATGGCCAGGCGCACGCCCAGCGCCTTGAGGCTGTCGGCGGTGGCCATCACGCGGTCGGTGTCGTTCATCAGCACCGACTCGGTGATCTCGAGTTCGAGGTGCTGCGGCGGCAGGCCGGAGTCGCGCAGCGCCCCGGCCACCTGCTGCACCAGGTCGCCATGGCGGAACTGCAGGATCGACAGGTTGACCGCCACGCTCGGCACGGCCAGCCCCTCGCGCAGCCACTGCGCGGCCTGCGCGCAGGCCTGGCGCAGCACCCAGGCGCCGATCTCGACGATCTGCCCGCCATCCTCGGCGACCGGGATGAACTGGTCGGGACCGACCGGGCCGAGCTCGGCCGACGTCCAGCGCAGCAGCGCCTCGGCGCCGGCGAGTTCGCCGCTGCGCAGGTTGACGTAGGGCTGGTAGACCAGGTGCAGCTCGTCGCGCTCGATCGCGTGGCCCAGCAGCCAGCGCAGGCGCGAACGTTCGCTGGCCTCGACGTTCATCTGCGGGTCGTAGAAGCGGTAGGCGTTGCGGCCCGAGGCCTTGGCGCGGTACATCGCGGTGTCGGCGCACTGCATCAGGCCGTCGAAGTCCTCGCCGTCCTGCGGGAACATCGCGATGCCCACCGACATCGACATCGGCAGGTCGTGCCCCGCGATCGTCGCGCGCCGGTTCGACAGCGTCATCACGCGTTCGACCGCCTGCGCGGCGTTCGCGGGCGAGTCGATGTCGGTCAGCACGATCGCGAACTCGTCGCCGCCCTGGCGGCAGACGGTGTCCTCCTCGCGCAGCAGCTGCGAGAACTCCGCGGCGACGTGGCACAGCAGCGCGTCGCCGACGGCGTGGCCCAGCGTGTCGTTGACCTCCTTGAAGCGGTCCAGGTCGATGAACATCAGCGCGACCTTCTCGCCGCGCCGCGACGCCGTGGCCAGCGCCTGCGTCACGCGATCGCGCAGCAGCATGCGATTGGGCAGGCCGGTCAGCGGGTCGTGGTGCGCCAGGTGCTGCAGCTTGGCCTGGCCCTCGGCGACGGCGCGTTCCGCGGCGAGCAGGCTGTCGCGGTCGCGCAGCTGCTGCGTCTGGCGCACGACGGCGCACACGATCACGAGCACCACCAGCACGCGCAGCGGCGGGCGCGCTTCCAGCGGCACGCGGTCGCCCAGCGCGATGAAGCCCGCGGCGGCCGACGTGAACGCGACCATCGCGAGCGGGATCTGGCGCAGCAGCGCCTCGCACAGGCGGTCGTGGCGCGCGCCGGCATCGCGCGCGGGCTGCCAGCGCGCGGCGCCCCAGGCCAGCAGCAGCGGGAACAGCGAGAAGACCAGGCCCATCGGCGAGCCGGCCTGCATCCGCCCGTCGAGGAACGCGAGATCCCAGGCCAGCCACAGCGCGCCGTAGCCGGCCAGTCCGCCCACCAGCGCCAGCGTCGCGCCGGTCGGGCGCTGGCGCAGGTGCAGTTGCACGACCAGGCCGGTGGCCGCGGCCGTGAACAGCAGCACGGGGTAGGCGGTCAGCGTCGCGAACTGCAGCGTGGTCTGCTGCGCGGCGTGCGGCAGGTACAGCGCCAGCGTGAAGGCGAGCACGGCCAGCGCGCAGCCGGCCACGTCCAGCAGCGCCGACGTCCACGTCGAACGCGGCACCGCGTCGTCCGCCATCGCGGCGAAGCCGAGGACGAAGCACGGGCTCAGCAGCAGGAAGAGCAGGTTGGGGATGCCGGGGAACGGGTTCCAGCCCGCGAACTGCAGCGCGTCCCAGGCGAGCTGGCCCGCGGCCAGCAGCGCCAGTCCGAGGGCGAAGAACTGCCGGACGCGGCGCAGCGCGGGATCCGGGACGGCGGCGGCGCGGCGTACGATCCAGGCCGCGGCGCAGAACGCGCAGGTCCAGTGGAAGCTGTCGAGCTTCCATGCCCAGGCGGAGGCGGGATCCACCGCCGCGAGCGTCCAGGCGACGACCACGACCAGGCCGATCGCCATCAACATCTTCGGCGACCCTGGCTGGCGGGGTGTGACGCTGCGCTCCCTGGCGCTGTCGGATGGCATCTGCCCTCGATCCTCGTGGCCTGCTCGTTGTCTTCGTGGCCGCCGGACGGCCGAAGCGCCGAACCGCGGCGGGCCCGGCCTGATGGGAAGTGTCTCACGCCAGCCCGTGGGTCGGACGACGAGCCCGGCAGGCGCGACGCGTGAACAGGCATCGTGCCTGCGCCCGGGCGGGGCGGGGCGCGAAAGCGGTGAATTTCGTCACGTGGACACCCGGCGCGCCGCGCCCGCGGTGCCTCCGTCGCCCGCGCGCACGACTACGCTGGCGTGGACCGCCAACTCCCGCGCCGCGAACGCATGCCGCCGAACGACTGCTCCTGCCTCCGCCCATGCCGCACGCTGGCCTGATGCGCCTTGGCCGCGCCGCGTTGGCGTGCGCGTTCGCGGCGCTGCTGGCGCCCGCGCCTGGCGCCGCGAAGCCGCCTCCTGCCGCGACCGCGTCATCCGCCGCTGCCAGCGCCTCCCCGGCCGCGCCACGGCTGGTCGAGGACGGCCACTACCGCAACGTCGACGGCGTCGTGGTGCATGCGCCGGCGCACACCGACACCGGCGCGACGCCCGCCGGCGCCTCGGCGCAGTGCCGCGACGGCAGCTTCAGCTTCAGCGCGCATCGGCGCGGCACCTGCTCGCATCACGGCGGCGTGGCGCGCTGGTTGTAGGCGCTGCCGCGGGAGGGCCGTCCGGGCGGCGAGGCGAGGCTGCGTGCGCGGGTGCGCTGGCGCGACGGCGAGACCTGCAAGCGGGTCCGGCGCGGCTGACGGTGCAGGTCAGGCGGCCTCGAGCGCGCGCATCAGGTCGCGGCTGGCGTAGGGCTTCTGCAGGACGGTCAGGCCGTCCTCGCGGGCCTGGTCGGCGGCCACGCTGTAGCCCGTGGCCAGCACGATGCGCATCGCCGGCCAGCGGCGCGCGACCTCGCGTGCCAGCGCGAAGCCGTCCAGCTCGCCGGGCATCACGATGTCGGACACCAGCGCATCGGGCGCATAGCCGCCCGACAGCAGCGCCAGCGCCTCGCCGGCGTTGGCGGCGCACCTGACCACGTGGCCCGCGTGCTCCAGCAGCAGCGCGGTGGACTCGCGCACGTCGTCGCTGTCATCGACCAGCAGGATGGAGCGGCCGCGCACCAGGCGCGGCGCGGTGGCCTCGGCGCCGTCCGCGGGCGCGACGTCCGCGTCCGCGGCGAGCGCGGGCAGGCGCAGCGTCACGATGGTGCCCTGGCCGGGCGCGCTGTCGATGGCGGCGCTGCCGCCGCTGCTGCGCGCGAACGCCTGCACCTGGCTCAGGCCCAGGCCGGTGCCCTTGCCCGGTTCCTTGGTCGTGAAGAAAGGCTCGAACACGCGTTCGACCACCTCGGCCGGCATGCCGGTGCCCGCGTCGCGCACGCGCAGTTCCACCCATGCCGGTTCGCCCGTCGCCGCAGGCGGGGCGGCGAGGCTGACCTGGATGGCGCCGCCGCGCGGCATCGCGTCGCGCGCGTTGGCGACCAGGTTCGTCAGCGCGGCCTCGAACTCCTCGACGTCGACGTGCACCGGCGGCACGTCCGCGGGCGCGTCGAGCGACAGCGCGATGTCCGACCGCACCAGCGGCAGCAGCATGCCCACCAGGTCGGGCAGCAGGCGCTGCAGGCGCACTGGTTGCGGCTGCGCCTGGCGGCGGCCGGTGAACAGCATCAGCTGGCGTGTCAGGCCCTCGGCCTTGCGGATGCTGCGCCGCACGACCGCGACGTCCTCGTCGACGTTGGTGCCCGCGCGCCGGCGCAGGATCTCCAGCCGCGCGGCGATCACCTGCATCAGGTTGTTGAAGTCGTGCGCCAGGCCCGCGGCCAGCTGGCCGACGGCCTCGAGCTTCTGCGCCTGCACCAGCATCCGCTCGGCGCGCTCGCGGCGGCCGATCTCGGCCTGCAGCGCGTCGGTGCGCCGGCGCAGGTCGTCGACGGTGGCGACCAGCGTGGCCTGGACGGCGCGGAAGTGCGTCGTCAGCAGCACCAGGACGACCACCGACGCCAGCACGCCCTCGACGCGCGTGCCGTACCAGGCCAGCGTGTAGCGTCCGCCGCCGGCGGTGCTGGCCACCATGCCGGCGGCGTCGGCCGCCAGCACCAGCGACATCCACAGCCACAGCAGGCGGCGCGTGAGGCCGGTCGCCAGCAGCAGCGCGAGGCCGGCCAGCGACAGGCCCGCGCAGGCGAAGCTGATGATCGCGCCGGGCTGGGTGAAGACGGTGGCGAACGAGCCGGGCGCGAACGACGACGCCGGCAGCAGGCAGGCCGCGACCACGGCGGCGAACACGAGGATCGCGAGCAGTTCCGGCGAGCGGCGCCGGCGCCGCGAGCGTCCGCGCAGCTCGGCGACGGCCGCGGCGATCACCCACAGCGGGAAGCCGGCGTGCCACGCGTTGAACAGCCAGGTGACGGTCTCGTGGTCGCCGAACACCGGGCGGCCGGGCAGCAGCGCGCCGGGGTAGACGAGCACGTGCATCAGGGCCATCAGCCCGGCGTACAGGTAGCCCGCGGCCAGCAGCCGGTGCGACCGCCGCGCCTGCGGCTCGGCGCGCAGCAGCAGGAAGGTCGCGAGG
>DATCRO010000100.1:0-8749 GCA_036569025.1 Burkholderiaceae bacterium | reverse complement strand
CGGCTGTCGCGGCTGTCGTCGGAGAAGTTCCTGGTCGACGGCAAGCACACGGGCACCGGCGGCGGCAACCACTTCGTGCTGGGCGGCGCCACGCCGGCCGACTCGCCGTTCCTGCGCCGGCCCGACGTGCTGGGCAGCCTGCTCGCCTACTGGCACAACCATCCGTCGCTGAGCTACCTGTTCTCGGGCCTGTTCATCGGCCCGACCAGCCAGGCGCCGCGCATCGACGAGGCGCGCAACGACCAGCTGTACGAACTGGAGATCGCACTGGCCGAGATCGCCCGCGAGACCCGCGAGCGGGGAGAGGCGGTGCCGCCGTGGCTGGTCGACCGCAGCCTGCGCAACATCCTCGTCGACGCCACCGGCAACACGCACCGCAGCGAGTTCTGCATCGACAAGCTGTACTCGCCCGATTCGTCCACCGGGCGCCTGGGCCTGCTCGAGCTGCGCGCCTTCGAGATGCCGCCGCACGCGCGCATGAGCGTCGTGCAGCAGCTGCTGCTGCGGGCGCTGGTCGCGCGGTTCTGGAACGAGGCCTACGACCAGCCACTGGTGCGTTGGGGCACCGAGCTGCATGACCGCTTCCTGCTGCCGCACTTCGTGCAGGCCGACTTCGCCGACGTGCTGATCGAGATGGCCGGCGCCGGCATGCCGTTCGACCCCGAGTGGTTCGCGCCGCACCTGGAGTTCCGCTTCCCCAAGCTCGGCGAGTTCGCGTCGGCGGGCGTGCACGTCACGCTGCGCAGCGCGCTGGAGCCCTGGCACGTGATGGGCGAGGAGGGCAGCGCGGGCGGCACCGTGCGCTACGTCGACTCGTCGCTGGAGCGGCTGGAGGTCAAGGTCACCGGCCTCGTCGACTCGCGCCACGTGCTGACGTGCAACGGCCAGCCGGTGCCCTTGCAGCCGACGGGGCGCGTCGGGGAGTTCGTCGGCGGCGTGCGCTACCGCGCCTGGCGTCCGCCGTCGGGCCTGCATCCGACGATCCCCGTGCAGGCGCCGCTCACGGTCGATCTCGTCGACCTGTGGAGCAAGCGCTCGCTGGGCGGCTGCCGCTACCACGTCGCGCATCCGGGCGGCCGCAACTACGAGACGCTGCCGGTCAACGCGTACGAGGCCGAGAGCCGGCGCCTCGCGCGCTTCTTCGCGCTGGGGCACACACCTGGGACAATGAACGTCGCGCGACCGCGGCGCAGCGACGAATTCCCATTCACGCTGGACTTGCGCAGAAATCGTTGACCCCTCGCTCCTCCCGTCGCTGCTCCCCGACGGGGAGCTCGGTTGGGCTCGGGTGCGACCCTCGCCCGCCGAGATCAGCGACGCCACTGAATAGATGTCGACCTCCGCCCAGACCAGCTTCCTCCCCGACGACGCGCCCGAAGCCTCCGCGCTGGCCCGCGCCGCGGCGCTGCGCGCCACGACCGGCAGCTTCGACGAGCTGCACGGCGGCACGGCCGAGGCCGCGTCGGCCGGCGCCGCGCTGGCGCCCGGGTGGCAGGCCTTCTTCGAGGCCATCGGCGCCGACGGCTGGGTCGACCTCGCGCAGACGCGGGCACGCATCCGCGCTCGCGTGCAGGACGACGGCGTCACCTACAACGTCTACGCCGAAGGCGCCGCGGCCGCCAGCGCGTGGCCGCTGGAGCCGCTGCCGTTCCTCATCGACGCGGCGTCCTGGGCCGCCATCGAGCGCGGCGTCGTGCAGCGCGCGCGCCTGCTCGACGCGGTGCTGGCCGACGTCTACGGCAGCCGCGACCTGCTCGACGAGGGCCTGCTGCCCGCCTCGCTCGTCCTCGCCCATCCGCAGTACCTGCGCGCCATGCACGGCTGCCGGCCCGCGGGCGGCGTGCGCCTGCACGTGGCCGCGTTCGACCTCGCGCGCGGGTCCGACGGCGACTGGCGCGTCGTCAGCCAGCGCACGCAGGCGCCGTCGGGGCTGGGCTACCTGCTGCAGAACCGGCTGATCGTCTCGCAGCAGTTCCCCACCGCCTTCCGCGACCTGCACGTGCAGCGCATCGCGTCGGGCTTCCTGGGCCTGCTGCAGGGCCTGCAGCGCCTGAGCCCCGAGGGCGACGACGCGCGCGTCGTGCTGCTGACGCCGGGCCCGCACAACGAGACCTATTTCGAGCACGCGTTCCTGGCCCGCTACCTGGGCATCACGCTGGTCGAGGGCGGCGACCTCACCGTGCGCGGCGAGCGGCTGTTCCTCAAGACGCTGCACGGCCTGGAGCCCGTGCACGTGCTGCTGCGGCGCGTCGACGACGAGTGGCTCGACCCGCTGGAGCTGCGCGGCGACTCCGCGCTCGGCGTGCCGGGCCTGCTGGGCGTGATCCGCGCGGAGCAGGTGGTGGTGGCCAACGCGCCGGGCGCGGGCTTCCTCGAGAGCCCGGGCCTGGCCGCGTTCTGGCCCGCGGTCGCGCGCCGGCTGCTCGGCGAGGAACTGCTGCTGCCGTCGACCACCAGCTGGTGGTGCGGCGAGGACGCCGTCTGGGAGGCGCAGCGCGAGCGCCTCGCCGACTTCGTCGTCGCGCCCACGTTCCCCGCCAGCGAGACCACCCAGGGCTTCGCGCCGCACGGCGTCGCGGAGCTGTCGCCCGACGCGCGCGCCGCGCTGCTGGCGGCCATCGACGCGCGTCCCGCCGCGTACACGCTGCAGTCGCGCGTGCGGCCGTCCGAGATGCCCGTGTGGAACGAGGACGCGCTGGAGCCGCGCGCGGCGCTGGTGCGCGTCTACGCGATGACCGACGGCCGTGGCGGCTGGCGCGTGATGCCGGGCGGGCTCACGCGCGTGGCCACGCGCCGCGACGCCGCGCAGGATGCCTGGCTGTCGATGCAGCACGGCAGCGTCAGCGTGGACACCTGGGTCATGACCGAGGGCGAGGTCGACCCCACCACGCTGCTGCCCCGGCCGCTGAGCCCGGCCGACCTCGCGCGCTCGCGCCGCACCGTCACCAGCCGGTCGGCCGAGAACCTGTACTGGCTGGGCCGCTACACCGAGCGCGCCGACAACAGCGTGCGGCTGGCGCGCATCACGCTGGAATCGCTGAACAACGCCAACCCGGCGCTGCTGGACGCGCTGGGGCGCCTCGCGCTGCGCAACGGGCTCATCGGGAGCGGCGTGCCGTCGCCGCTGCAGTCGGTGCGCGTGTTCGAGCGCGCGCTCGTGCATGCGCTGGCCGATCCGGCCACCACCAGCATCGGGTACAACCTGCGCGCGCTGCGGCAATGCGCGCAGGCGTTGCGCGAGCGGCTGTCGGTGGAGCACTGGAAGCTCATCGACGGGGTGGGCCGCGACTTCGAGCAGCGCCTGGCCGCGGTGCTCGACCCGCGCGACTCGGCGTCCTCCGCGGGCGGCACCGGCCACGCGGTCGAGTCGGTGGGCGACGTGCTGGGCGTGCTGCAGCGTGCCGCGACGCAGCTGGCCGCCATCACCGGCGCGCAGTCCGACCGCATGACGCGCGACGACGGCTGGCGCCTGCTGAGCGTCGGCCGCCAGACCGAGCGGCTCGATTTCCTCGCGCAGGCGCTGATGCTGGGCGTGCAGCTCGACCTGCCCGCGCGCGAGGACGGTTTCGCGCTGCTGCTGAACCTGTTCGACTCCACCATCACCTACCGCGCGCAGTTCCAGGCCCGCCGCGAGCTGCCGCCGCTGCTGCACCTGCTGGTGCTCGAGCCCGACAACCCGCGCTCGCTGGCCGGCGTCGCGCACACGCTGCGCGACCGGCTCACGCGCCTGGCGCGCCACGAGTCGCGCTGGGTGCAGCGCGTGCTCGACGAGCTGCCGTCCCCGCAGGACTGGTCGCTGGACGCGCTGTGCGCGCTGGACGAGGCGGGCGGCCATGCGGCGCTGTTTTCCGCGCTGCAAGGCTTGAGCGAGCGCAACCTCGCGCTGTCGGCCGAGATCGGGCGCCGCCTGTTCTCGCACGTCGGACCGGGCGACCACACGGTGTGGCAATGAGTGGCGACGCCTTCGACAAGCCCGCGGCAGGCCCTTTGCGCTGGCTGCCGCAGCGCCTCGTGCAGTCGCAGGATGCGCCGCCGCAGGAGCAGGCGCGTGCGCCGGAGGGCTTCGACAGCGACGACAGCGCGCCGGAGTCCGCGCCGACCGACGGCGACGCGCACAGCGACGAGCCGACGCCTCCGCCCCCCGTACGCTGGCTGCGCGTGCGCCACGAGACCAGCTACCGCTACGACGCCGAGGTGGAGGGCGCGCTGCACCTGGCCCACCTGCGCCCGCGCGACACCGCCACGCAGCAGGTGCGCGTGTGGTCGCTGGTCGTCTCGCCGCATCCGGACCCGGGAGTCGACCTGGCCAGCGGCATCCGCGAGACGATCGATCCGTGGGGCAACGCGCGCCAGGTGTTCGCGCACTCGCAGGTGCACGACCAGCTGGACGTCGTCTCCGCGTTCGAGGCCGGCGTGAGCGCGCAGTCGCTGCCCGCGCCGGGCAGCAGCCGGCCGTGGCGCGAGCTCGCGCGCGACCTGCGCCTGCACGCCGGCGCGCGCATGCACGACGCGGACGCGGGCGCCGCGGCCGAGCTCAGCACGTTCGAGGCGGCCGAGTTCGCGCTGTCGTCCGCGCTGGCGCCGCGCGCCAAGGCGCTGGCCGACTGGGCGCGGCCCCCGGCCGAGGCGCACGCGGGCATCGTCGAACTCGCGCTCGCGCTGATGCACCGGGTTCATGCCGAGTTCGAGTACCTGCCGCAGTCGACCTCCGTGACCACGGGCGCGCTGGAGGCGCTGTCGCTGCGCCACGGTGTCTGCCAGGACTTCGCCCACGTGCTGATCGGCGCCTGCCGCTCGCTGGGCCTGGCCGCCCGCTACGTCAGCGGCTACCTGCTGACCCAGCCCCCGCCCGGCCAGCCCCGCCTGGTGGGCGCCGACGCCTCGCATGCCTGGGCCGCCGTCTGGTGTCCGCCGCACGGCTGGCTGGCGCTCGACCCGACCAACGATGTCGTCGTCGGCCAGGATCACGTGACGCTCGCCTGGGGCCGCGACTACGCGGACGTGGCCCCGCTGCGCGGCGTGATCCGCGGCGGCTCGGGCAACGCGCCGCGGGTGGCGGTGACGGTGGAGCCGTTGTGATGGCGCGACCGCGAGTGGTTCCTGGCGAGGCGGAATGGGCGGGGCACGAGCAAGACCTCGAGGCTCAATACGCCCATCGCCTCTATTTCGGCAAGACCACCGACGAGATCATGTACGACTTCAGGGACTTGGTCATCGAGCGCGCGAGCGAGCTGCGAGAGGTGCCACGTCCTGTCTTCCAGTACTACGTCTTCGCATTTGTCGACTTGTTCGCGTCGCCGGGCGAATCGGCCGAGCAAGCCGACTGCGCGAGCGTCTTCCTGCTAATGCTGTGCGGTCGCGAGAGGCACGACCCCGGCAGCGTTGCAGAGATCTACGATGACCTGCGTGCGACTGTCGAACACATCGCCAACAACCAGGCGTTCTACGACGCGGATGTCGATATTTACGGCGATTTCCGTGAGCACGCTGCCGAGTTGGCGGCGCTCTGCGGCCGGGGTGATGGGCGAGGCTGATACCTTGGCTGCCTAATACGCGTGGTGTCTGGCATGCCCGTCCTTCGCACTGCCAAGCTGGCCGAAGCCACCGCGCGTCCCGCGAAGGGCAAAGATGCTTGACGCCGATCCCCGGCGATCGGCGTCAGGCACGGCCTCGCACGCGATCGGCATCGCAGCTGAAGGCGTGCATGCCTGCGCGTTCGAGGAGGTGCCAGACCCCTTCGGCGGCACCTCGGCGCGCCATCGCAAGATGTTGGCGGCCCGATGCGCCGCCAGGTTTGCTCAGCCCCGCTCGACCCGATTGCGCCCCAACGTCTTGGCCTGATAGCACAGCTTGTCCGCCCGCTCCAGCGTCTGCGCCACCGTCTCGCCCCTCTGGTGCTCGGTCAGCCCTGCGGAGAACGAGACCGGCAGCTCGATGCCCTGCACGACCAGCGGGTGCGCGTGGAAGTGCTCGCGCAGGCGCTCCAGCGAGTTCATCGCCATCGCGATCGGCGTGTTGGGCAGCAGCAGCACGAACTCCTCGCCGCCCCAGCGCGCCAGCACGTCGGTGCGGCGGATCAGCGTGTGGGCGTGGCGGCTCAGCGCGCGCAGCACCTCGTCGCCGATGGCATGGCCGTGCATGTCGTTGACGGACTTGAAGTGGTCCAGGTCGATCAGCGCCACGCACCAGTCCTGCTCGCTGCGCTCGAGCCGCATGCGCTCGTTCTCGAGCAGCTCCTGCATGTGCCGGCGATTGACCAGCCCGGTGAGGTCGTCGTGCGTGGCCAGCCGGTGGATGTGCGCCAGCGCGGCCTCCAGCTCCACCTTCTGCCGCCGGAGCCGGTCGCGCATGCGGTGCAGCTGCACGGTGAGCAGCCCCACGCCCACCACCATGATGCAGAGCATCATGAAGTAGACGATCTCCTCGCCCGGCGGATAGTGGTCGGGGTTGCGTTGCGACGCCCATGCCATCACCACGCCGAACACGCCCAGCGTGTAGAAGCCCAGCCAGATCACCTGGCGGCTCGACAGCCCGAACATGCCGAACATCAGGATCACCGCCAGGATGATGCCCACCACGTTGTGCGCGACGCCCGCGAACGAGTAGGCCCAGGCCGCGCACAGCGTGGCGTACAGCATCTGCTGCATCGTCATCGCCGGGTCGGCGAACTTCTTGTTGATCCCCGAGCGGATCAGCGTGACGACCACCAGCAGCCCGGCGACCGACGCCCCCGACCACCACCAGATCGGCCCGTCGTCGACCAGCCCGAACAGGGCCGCGATGTGCAGCGCGAGCACGCAGCAGCACATCAGCAGCGACGCGAACAGGGCCTGCATCAGGCGCAGGCGCTGATGGCGGTCCCGGGTGAGGAGTGCGTCGACGAGCTTGCCCAGGGGCGCCATGTGCTGTCGTTGTCCCGTTTTGTCGTTTGTGACCGAAGACTAACGGAGATTGAACCGGCGTTGCACCCGAAAGGTGCCCAATATCACCTGCAGTTGCAGCTTTCTCGCGCGGCGAAGGCGCCCGGGAACGGACGTCCAGCGGCGCGGGCACCAATGACAAACGCCCGCGCGAGGCGGGCGTCGAGGCGGCTGGCCGGCAGGTTCACATGCCCGCGTAGTTCGGCCCCCCGCCGCCTTCGGGCGTGACCCACACGATGTTCTGCGTCGGATCCTTGATGTCGCAGGTCTTGCAGTGCACGCAGTTCTGCGCGTTGATCTGCAGGCGGTCGCTGCCGTCCTCGTTCTTGACGAACTCGTAGACGCCGGCCGGGCAGTAGCGGCTCTCGGGGCCCGCGTACTTGGCCAGGTTGATGCTCACGGGCACCGACGCGTCCTTGAGCGTCAGGTGCACCGGCTGGTCTTCCGCGTGGTTGGTGTTGCTGACGAACACCGAGCTCAGGCGGTCGAAGGTGAGCTTGTTGTCGGGCTTCGGATACGTGATCTTCGGGCACTGGTCGGCCGGCAGCAGCGCCTCGTTGTCCTTCCTGGTGCCATGCAGCGTCCACGGCGGGATCATGCCCAGCTTGGGCATCAGCCATTGCTCGATGCCGGTCATCAGGTTGCCGACCAGCTTGCCCTTCTTGAACCACAGCTTGAAGTTCTTGGTGCGCTGCAGCTCGGTGTGCAGCCAGCTCTTCTCGAAGGCTTCCGGGTAGGCCGAGAGCTCGTCGCCCTGGCGGCCGGCCTGCAGCGCGGCGAACGCGGCCTCGGCGGCCAGCATGCCCGTCTTGATGGCGGCGTGGCTGCCCTTGATGCGGGCGGCGTTGAGCGTGCCGGCGTCGCAGCCCACGAGCGCGCCGCCCGGGAACACCAGCTTGGGCAGGCACTGCAGGCCGCCGTTGTTGATGGCGCGGGCGCCGTACGAGAGGCGCTTGCCGCCCTCGATGTGCTTGCGGATGTCCGGATGCGTCTTCCAGCGCTGCATCTCCTCGAACGGGCTCATCCACGGGTTCTTGTAGTCGAGGCCGACGATGTAGCCGAGCGTGACCTTGTTGCCCTCGAGGTGGTACAGGAAGCCGCCGGCGAAGGTGTCGTCGGTCACCGGCCAGCCGGCCGAGTGCACGACGTGGCCGGGCTTGGCCTTGTCGGCGGGAACCTCCCACAGCTCCTTGATGCCGATGGCCCAGCTCTGGGGGTCGCGACCCGCCATCAGGTCGTACTTGGCGAGCACCTGCTTGCCGAGGTGGCCGCGCGCGCCCTCCGCGAAGATCGTGTACTTGCCGTGCAGTTCCATGCCCAGCTGGAAGCCGTCGTGCGGCTCGCCGTCGCGGCCCACGCCGACGTTGCCGGTGGCCACGCCCTTGACCGCGCCCTTGTCGTCGTACAGCACCTCCGCCGCGGCGAAGCCGGGGAAGATCTCGACGCCCAGCGCCTCGGCCTGGCTCGCCATCCACTTGGTGACGTTGCCCAGGCTGATGACGTAGTTGCCGTGGTTGTGGAACGGCGCGGGCATCAGCCACTCGGGCACGCTCCTGGAACCCGTCTCCGACAGGAACAGGAACTCGTCGCCGGTCACCGGCTGCAGCAGCGGGCCGCCGTCGGCCTTCCAGTTCGGCAGCAGCTCGTTGATCGCGATCGGATCCATCACCGCGCCGGACAGGATGTGCGCGCGGATGGCCGGGTGCGTCTTCCAGCGCTGCATCTCCTCGAACGGGCTCATCCACGGGTTCTTGTAGTCCAGGCCGACCACGAAGCCGAGCGTGACCTTGTTGCCTTCCAGGTGGTACAGGAAGCCGCCGCCGAAGGTG
>DATCRO010000099.1:0-14292 GCA_036569025.1 Burkholderiaceae bacterium | reverse complement strand
GGCGGGCACGTCGGGCAGCGCCATGTCGTCCCACGCCGGGGCCGCCGGCATGTTCGCGGGCAAGGGGCCGCCGACCAGCAGCTCCAGGGCGTTCTGGTCCAGCGCGCGCTGGCGCTGCGCGGCCACGAAGGCGATGCGCGCGCCCTCGACCAGCGACTTGTTGGTCTGCAGGTCGATGCTGGAGGCCACGCCGTTGTCGAAGCGCAGCTGCACGAGCTTGAGCGTGTCGGCGCGCGTGTCCAGCGTCTGCCTGGCGACGTCGAGCAGCGCCTGGTCGCCAGCCATCGCGTAGTAGGCGTTGGCCACCGAGGCCACGAGCGAGATCTGCGCCGCCTTGCGCGCCTCCTCGGTGGCCGCCAGCTGCGCGAGCGCGGCATCGGTCAGCGAGCGCACCCGGCCCCACAGGTCGAGCTCGTAGCCGGCCACGGCCAAGCCCACGGTGTTGACCGTTTGCAGGCCGGTCTCGCGCGTGTGGGTGCCTTGCAGGTCGATGGTGGGGAGCTCGCCGGAGCGCGACAGGCCCACCTGGGCGCGCGCCACCTCGATGTTGAGGACGGCCACGCGCAGGTCGCGGTTGTTGGCGAGCGCCGCGCCGATCAGCTGCGCGAGGCGCGGATCCTGGAAGTAGGCCTGCCATGGCTGGGCCGCCGGCGCGACGCCGCCCGCGGCGGCCGGCGCCGAGGCGGCGACGGCCGGGAACGCGGCGGCCACCGGCGCGGCCGGGCGCTCGTAGCGCGGAGCCATCGAGGTGCACGCGGCCAGGCAGCACGCCAGCGCGGCGGCCGCCGTGGCGCGGAGGGGAAGTTTCGTCACGAGCGGTTTCCGCAGGAGGTTGTCGGCCATCGCGTTCACTCCCTGAACGAGCGCGACGAATGCGCGAGATCGAAGTCGTGCTGCCGCTTGCTGCCCTTGAACAGCGAGCGCACCAGCACGAAGAACAGCGGCACGAAGACGACGCCGATCAGCGTGGCCGTGGCCATGCCGCCCATGACGCCGGTGCCGATCGCGCGCTGGCTGGCCGAGCCGGCGCCGCGCGAGATGGCCAGCGGCAGCACGCCCAGCATGAAGGCCAGCGAGGTCATGATGATGGGGCGGAAGCGCAGCCGGATCGCCTCGAGGCCGGCCTCGACGGCGCTCTTGCCCTGCGCCTGCAGGTCCTTGGCGAACTCGATGATCAGCACCGCGTTCTTGGCCGACAGGCCGATGATCGTGATCAGGCCCACCTTGAAGTACACGTCGTTGGCAAAGCCCCGCGACCACGCGCCCAGCAGCGCGCCCAGCACGCCGATGGGCACCACCAGCAGCACGGCCATCGGGATCGACCAGCTCTCGTACAGCGCGGCCAGGCACAGGAACACGGCCAGCAGCGAGAAGCCCAGCAGGATCGGCGCGGTCGAGCCCGAGAGCTTCTCCTCGCGCGACTGGCCGGTCCATTCGTAGCCGATGCCCGCAGGCAGCTGCGCCGCGAGCTTCTCCATCTCGTTCATCGCCTCGCCGGTGCTGTGGCCGGGCGACGCGTCGCCGGCGATGCGCATGGCCGGATAGCCGTTGTAGCGGATGCTCTGCACCGGCCCCGTGACCCAGCGCACGCTGGCGAACGACGACAGCGGCACGGGCTGGCCGCTGGCGTTGATGGCGTTGAGCCTGAGCAGGTCGTCGGGCTGCATGCGCGACTGCTGGTCGGCCTGCACCACCACGCGCTGCAGGCGGCCGGCGTTGGGGAAGTCGTTGACGTAGGACGAGCCGAAGCCGGTCGAGATCGCCGCGTTGACGGCCGCGAAGCCCACGCCCTGGCTGGCGGCCTTCTCGCGGTCGACCGTCACCTCCAGCTGCGACGCGTCCTCCAGGCCGTCCGGCCGGATGCCCGCGAGCAGCGGATCCTTGGACGCCATGCCCAGCAGCTGGTTGCGCGCCGCCAGCAGCGCGTCGTGGCCCAGGCCGCCGCGGTCCTGCAGGCGGAAGTTGAAGCCCGACGCGGTGCCCAGCTCGGGGATCGGCGGCGGGCTGAGCGGGAAGATGAAGGCGTCGCGCACGCGCGAGAGCGCACCGAACGCGCGCCCGGCCAGGGCCTGCGCGGAGTGCTCGGCGCCCGAGCGCTCGTCCCACGGCTTGAGCGGCACGAACGCCAGCGCCGCGTTCTGGCCGGAGCCCGAGAAGCTGAAGCCCAGCACGCTCACCATGTCCTGCACCTCGGGCTGCTTGAGCATGTAGCCCTCGACCTGCTTCATCACCTCCAGCGTGCGGTTGCGCGTGGCGCCCGGCGGCAATTGCACGTTGACGATCAGGTAGCCCTGGTCCTCGCCCGGCAGGAACGAGGCCGGCAGCTTGAAGAAGAACAGCACCACGCCACCGACGACGAGCGCGAACAGCATGATCATGAAGCGCCGGCCCACGCGTGACAGCGCGCGCCCGACCATGCCTTCGTAGCCGTGCGCCACCTTCTCGAAGTTGCGGTTGAACAGGCCGAACAAGCCGCGCTTGGCGTGGTGGTGCCCCGCCTCGACCGGCTTGAGGATCATGCCGCACAGCGCCGGCGTCAGCGACAGCGCCATGAAGGCCGAGAAGCCGATCGACGCCACCATGACGGTGGAGAACTGGCGGTAGATGTTGCCCACCGCGCCCCCGAAGAAGGCCAGCGGCACGAACACGGAGATCAGCACCACCGTCACGCCCACGATGGCGCCCTGGATCTGGCTCATCGCCTTGCGCGTGGCTTCCAGCGGCGGCAGGCCCTCGGTGCTCATGATGCGCTCGACGTTCTCGACGACCACGATGGCGTCGTCGACCACGATGCCGATCACCAGCACCATGCCGAACATCGTGAGCACGTTGATCGAGTAGCCGAGCGCCAGCAGCACGCCGAAGGTGCCCAGCAGCGCGACCGGCACCACGATGGTGGGGATCAGCGTGTAGCGCCAGTCCTGCAGGAACACGAACATGACGACGAACACGAGCGCGACGGCCTCGAGCAGCGTCTCCACCACCTGGCGGATCGAGATCTTGATGAAGCGCGAGCTGTCGTAGGGGATGCTGTACTTGACGCCCTGCGGGAAGTACTTGGACAGCTGGCCCATGCGCACCTTGATCGCCTCGGCCGTGGCCAGCGCATTGCCCGTGGGCGACAGCTGCACGCCGATGCCGGTGGACGGCTGGCCGTCCAGGCGGGCCGACGTCGCGTAGTTCTGCGCGCCCAGCTCCAGGCGGGCGACGTCGCGCAGGCGCACCGACGAGCCGTCGGGGTTCGCGCGCAGCACGATCGCTCCGAACTGCTCGACGCTGGTGAGCTGGCCCTGCACGATCACGGTGGCGGTGATGCCCTGCGACGTCACGTTCGGGATGTCGCCGATCGCGCCCGCCGAGACCTGCGCGTTCTGCGCCGCGATCGCGTTGGTGACGTCGGTCATCGACAGCTTGTAGCCGACGAGCTTGGCGGGGTCGACCCAGATGCGCATCGCGCGCTCGGTGCCGAACAGCTGCGCCTGGCCGATGCCCGCCACCCGCTGCAGCTCGGGCACCACGTTGCGCGACGCGTAGTCGCCGAGCGCGACCGGGTCGTAGGCCGGGTTGTCGGAGGACAGGATCGTGAACAGCAGGAAGTTCGAGCGCGCCTTGTCGACGCGCACGCCCTGCTGCGTGACCGCCGACGGCAGGCGCGGCGCCGCGCGCGACAGCCGGTTCTGCACGTCCACCTGCGCGAGGTCGGGGCTGGTGCCCGGCTCGTAGCTGACGGTGATGCTGCCGGTGCCGTTGGACTGGCTGACCGACTCCATGTAGATCATGCCCGGCGAGCCGTTGAGCTCCTGCTCGATGACGGAGATGACGGCCTCGTCCATCGTCTTGGCCGACGCACCGGGGTACGTGGCGTTCAGGACGATGGTGGGCGGGGCCACCGGCGGGTACTGCGCGATCGGCAGCTGCGTGATCGCGACCGCGCCGAACACCAGCACGAACAGCGCGATGACGATCGCGAAGATCGGACGCTCGATGAAGAACTTGGCCATGTCGACTGCCCGATCAGCGGCTGGCGGCGGAGGCCGGCGCGGACGCGGCAGGCGCCGTCGTGGCGGGCGCGCTCGCGTTCCACGGCACCGGCTTGACGGCGGCGCCCGGGCGGATCTTCTGGAAGCCGTCGACGATCACCTGCTCGCCCGGCTTCAGGCCGTCCAGGATGATCCAGTTGCCGTTCTCGTTGCCGCCGAGCTTGACGGGGCGCACCGAGGGCTTGCCGTCGGCGCCCACCACCAGCACCGTGTCGTTGGACGTGGTGCGCTGCACGGCCTGCTGCGGCAGCAGCACCGCGGAGTCGACCTGCTCCTGCGCGATGCGGCCGCGCACGTACATGCCGGGCATCAGCGCACCGTCCGGGTTGGGCACCTTGGCGCGCAGGTTGACCTGGCCCGAGGTCTGGTCGACGGTCAGGTCCGAGAACAGCAGCTTGCCCGTCTGCGGCAGCACGCTGCCGTCGTCCAGCACGATGCGCACGGGAATCGACAGGCCCAGCGACTTGGACCTGCCGCTGGCGAACGCCTTGCGCAGCTTGGTGATGTCGCTGACCGGCTGCGAGAAGTTCACGTAGACCTGGTCGACCTGCTGGATCAGCGCCAGTTGCGTGGCCTCGGTCGCGCTCACCAGCGCGCCCTCGGTGACGAGCGCCTGGCCGATGCGGCCGCTGATCGGCGCGGTGACCGTGGCGTAGTCGAGGTTGAGCTGGGCGGTCTGCACGGCGGCCTTGGCCGACGCGATGTCGGCGCCGGCCTGCGCCGCGGCGGACGTGGCGTTGACGAAATCCTGCTGGCTGATGGCGTTGGCCTCGCGCAGCGGCTTGTAGCGGTTCAGCAGCCCGGTGGCCTGTTGCTCGTTGGCCGTGGCCTTGGCGAGCGAGGCCTTGGCGCTGTCGAGCGCGGCGCGGTACGGCGCAGGGTCGATCTGGAACAGCGCCTCGCCGGCCTTGACGTCGCTGCCCTCGGCGAACAGGCGCTTCTGCACGATGCCCGTCACCCGGGCGCGCACCTGCGCCACGCGCGCCGCCTCGACGCGGCCGGGCAGCTCGGTGGGCACGTCCAGCGTCCTGGGGGCGACGGTGACGACGCCAACCTCGGGCGCCGGCGGCGGGCCGGCCGGCGGCGCCTTGTCGCTGCAGGCGCCGAGCACCAGCAGGGCGGCCAGGACGGAAGCGGTTCCAGGATTCGGGCGCAGGAAGCGGGCGGCCAGGAATTGCGGCATGCGGTTTGTCTCTTTGGATGCGTTGGACGGCGGAGTCCGCCTTGGAATGTCAGCTGCGGCGCAGGATCGGGGCAGGCCGCGCGCCATGCCAGGCGTCACGCGGCGCGAGAAGTCGGGGGCAGGGGCGGCACGCGGCGCCCGCCCCACGGGCGAACGGCCGGCGGCCCTGGCCGCGACCGGCACCCTCTCCTCCAGCCGGCCTCGGCACCTTCTTCCCGGGCATGGAGATGCCGCCCGGATCCTGAGCGGGAAAATAATAAGCTAGTTTATGTTGTCCGGTACCGCGGTCGGGATTGGACGAGCGCGACCCGGCCGGGGCCGGTTGGCCGCCGGCGGGAGATCAGCGCAGGCTCAGAACCGCTTGAACGCCTGCAGCGCGAAGCGCCAAGTGGCAAAGCGCCAGCTGCGCAACCAGGACTCGAGCCGGGCGCGCATCGGCGCCTCGACCCGTTCGCTGGCTTCGAGCACCTCGCTCCAGCGCCCTTCGCGGCGCAGTTCCAGCGCGCGCTTCGGGCCGGGGATGGCGGCGCGGCCGGCCAGGCCGATGCGCTCGGCGCAGATGGCGCGCAGCACGCCCGACAGCGACGCGAAGCCCACCGTCTGCATCGTCGCGTCCTGGGTGCCGTCGGCGCGCGGGAAGGTGATGCGGGCGAACGCCCGGCGATCGACCACCAGGTAGCCGGCATCCAGCGGCACGGGCGGATGCACGTGGCGGCGTGCGTCGACCACCATGGGCAGGTTCACGGCACGCAGGCCGACGGCCTCGAGGCTGGCGTGCAGGCAGCGGCGGACGATGAAGCAGCGCAAGGACATGGACGCCGTCAGGCGGATGAGCAAAAACCCATTTTGGCCCGTGGCCGCGCTTGCTGCCATCTCGGCTTGTTACCGGCGGCCTTCGGGCCGCTGACGCGCGCTACCAGGCCGGCGCGAGTTCGGCAAAGCCGGCGGGCGCCTTGCGCTCGTCCTCGAACGTGACCAGCTCGTAGGCCGTCGGGTCGTCCAGCAGCGCGCGCAGCAGCATGTTGTTCATCGCGTGGCCGCTCTTGTAAGCGGTGTAGCTGGCCAGCAGCGGGTGGCCCACGACGAACAGGTCGCCGATGGCGTCCAGGATCTTGTGCTTGACGAACTCGTCGTCGTAGCGCAGGCCGTCCGCGTTGAGCACGCGCGAGTCGTCGACGACGATGGCGTTGTCCATGCTGCCGCCCATCGTCAGGCCGCGCGAGCGCATCAGGTCCAGGTCCTTCGTGAAGCCGAAGGTGCGGGCGCGCGCGATGTCGCTCTTGTACTTGCCGCTGCCCATGTCGAAGCTCACCTGCTGGCCGGTGGCATCCACGGCCGGGTGGTTGAACTCGATCTCGAAGGTCAGCTTGAAGCCGTGGTAGGGCTCCAGGCGCGCCCAGGCGAGCGATGCGCCCTCGCCGCGGCGCACCTCGACGGGCTTGAGCACGCGCATGAAGCGCTTGGGGGCGTCCTGCAGCACGATGCCCGCGCTCTGCAGCAGGAACACGAAGCTGGCGGACGAGCCGTCGAGGATCGGCACCTCGTCGGCCGTCATGTCGACGATCAGGTTGTCGACGCCCAGGCCGGCGCAGGCCGACATCAGGTGCTCGATGGTCTGCACCTTGGGGCTGCCGGGGTCGCCGCCCGGGGAGATCGTCGAGTTCATGCGCGTGTCGGACACCGAGCCGGCGTTGGCGGGGATCTCGACCGGCTGGGGCAGGTCGACGCGGCGGAAGACGATGCCGGTGTCGGGCGCGGCCGGGCGCAGGGTCATCTCCACCTTCTGGCCGCTGTGCAGGCCCACGCCGACGGCGCGGGTGATGGACTTGAGCGTGCGTTGCTGGAGCATCCGCGAATTGTAGGCAATGGCCGCCGGCCGCGCGCGCCCCGGGGCAATGGGATTGCGCATCGTGGCGATGCAGCGAATCGATCGCCCCCCGCGGGCCCGCGCCACCCCTGCCGGCCGCGGGCCGGCGCGACGCGCTCAGCGGCGGAACGTCCCGTCGCCGCCGATGTACGACAGGTCGACGTAGTCCAGCCCTGTGTGGTCGGTGGGGCTGTAGCTGAGGCTGGTCCCGCCCAGTCCGCCGCCGATGTCGACCTGGTCGAAGGACTCCAGGGCCTTCTTGAACGATGCGCGCGTGACGGTCGCCTTGCCGTCGCTGGACGCCTTCCTCAGGCCGAGCACCAGCACCTTGGCGGCGGCGTAGCCCTCGATCATCGCGGGCGTGAGCTGCTTGATGTCCTTGGCCGCGGCCAGCCTGGCGGCCTCCGCGATCATCGGCGTGGCCAGGCTGCGCTCGGACGGGAACACCTGGCTCACGACGACGCCCTGCGCCACCGGGCCGAGCTCCTTGACGAAGCCCGAGGACGCGTTGTTGGACAGCGTGGCCACCGTGGCGCTCGAGCCCGCGGCACGCAGCGCCTTGACGCCCGCGGCCACCGACACCGGCGTGCCGATGAACACGGCGCCCAGCTGCCGGTTCTCCACGATCTTGCGGATGCAGGTCGTGTAGTCCGGCTTGGCCTTGTCGATCGCCTCGACGACCGGCGGCGTCGTGCTGCCCTGGCCGAACACCTTCAGCGCGCCCTGCAGCGCGTCGACGCCGAAGCTGTCGTTGACGTAGCAGATGCCGACCTTGTCCAGCCGCGTCATGCCCAGGTGGCGCGTCAGGCGCTCGGTCTCGGCCTGGTACGTGGCGCGCACGTTGAAGATCCACGGGTTGACCGGCGTGTGCAGCTCCATCGCGCCGCTGGAGGGCGCCAGCAGCACCACCTTGGCCTCGGCGAGCAGCGGCATCAGCGCGCGCGTGTGCGGCGTGCCGCGGTTCAGGAACAGCGCGACGACCTTCGGGTCGGCCACGAGCCTGGTCGCGTTCTGCAGCGTCAGGTCCGGCTGGTTCTTGTCGTCGAGCGACACGAGCTCGATCTGCTGCCCGCCGATGCCGCCGGTCGCGTTGACGTGATCCAGGTACAGCCTGGCGCCGACGTTGATCTCGCCGACGGAGGCGGCGACGGGCCCGGTGAAGCCGGAGGTCTGGCCGATGCGGATCTGCGCGCCGGCGCCCGTGCAGGCGAGGGCCAGCAGCGCGGCGGCGGCAAGGAGGGCGGCTGATTTCAGGTGCTTGATCATGGATGGGGTGCGGTGATGACGACCGGCAGCAACCGGTTGGCGGAAGGGGCGGCCGCCGGCGCGGCCCGCTCGCGCACCAGCGCGATGCAGGCCACCGAGCCGGCCAGCGCGACGGCGCTCGCGCAGAACAGCGGTTGGTACGAAGACAGGCGCGTGGCCGCGAACGCCATCAGGGCGCCGCCGGCGGCCTGCGCGATGGCGAAGCTCGAGGTCGCCAGGCCCCATGCGCGGCGGTGGTGCGACGGGCCGACCTGCTCCAGCGTGTACGCGGACACCATCACGACGACGCCCGGCGTGCACAGGCCCATCACGATGGCCGACACCAGCAGCGTGGCCGCGCCACCGCCCCACACGGGCAGGAACGCGCTGACGGCCTTGAGCGCGAAGCCGGCGACGAGGCACCGCCGCAGCCCGAAGGCATCGGCCAGCGTGCCCGCCACCATCGGGCCGATCGCCGCACCGAGGCCGAACATCGACCAGTAGAACCCGCCCTGCGCGAGCGGCATGCCCAGCTCGCGCACCACGTAGTCCGGCAGGAACAGCGTGTGCGCGAGGTAGCCCACGGCGTTGAGCCCGTGCGCGAGCAGCACGAGCGCGACGGTGCGCCGCAGGTCGGCCGGCAATGGCGGCCGGTCGACGGCCGCGGGCGGCGCGGTGGCCTCGGCCGGCCATGCTCGCCACGCGCCGGCCGTGAGCGCCAGGCACACGGCGCCCAGGCCCAGCCAGGCGATCGCCACGCCCTGCGCCGAGGCCACCGTGGCGGGGCCACCGACCAGCAGCGGCACCAGCCATCCCGACAACGCCGCCCCGAGCCCGATGCCCGAGAACACGACGCCGCCGGTGCGCGCCCGGATCGCCGCGGCGTGCCGCGGCAGCACCAGCGGCGCCGGCAACACCATCAGCAGCGCGCCGGCCACGCCGGCCGCGGAGCGCCACAGGAGATTCCACGCCATGCCCGCGCCCTCGAACGCGCAGGCCAGGAACGACAGCGAGCACGCCAGCATCGATACGCGCAGCAACCGCGCGCTCGACCAGCGCGCCGCCAGCGAGTCGGCCACCGCGGCGCCGAACACGTAGCCCACCAGCGTCGCCACGCCCAGCGTCGACGCCTGCGCCTTGCTGAACCAGCCGGCCTGGATCAGCGCCGGCATCAACGCGACGAACGCGAAGCGGCCCAGCCCGTTGCCGACCAGCGTCGCGCACAGGCCGGCCAGGCTCAGCCGATTGAAGACCCGGGCGATCATGGCGACCCGTGGAGCGACGCGTATTGCGACGCCTCGGCCTCGCTGCGCAGGCGGCGCGGCAGGCGCGACTCGCGCACCGCCTCGCCGCTGCGCACCGCGGCGAGCATCGCGGCCACCGCGCGGCCCGCGTCGACGATGGCGGTCGAATTGACGCCCGGCCGCGGCACGACGAACGTGCACCACTTGGCGCCCTCGACGGGAATGCCCAGCGCCCAGGCGTTGCGCAGGACCTCGCCGTTGCGGCCGATCCAGTTGTGCTGGCGGTCGATGTCGATGCCGCCCGGGTGGAAGTCGCCGTTGCGGAACAGGCGCGCGTGGCCGTCGTCCAGCAGGCCGCGCAGCAGCGGCGAGGCATCGTCCTGCGGGCTGTGCATCGAGATGCGTGCCCGCACCAGCGCGTCCACCTCCGTCGATTCGCCCGGCCAGTGCGCGGCCATGAGCCGCATCGGCCCGCCGTCCGGCGGCGCGACGCATTGCGCGCCGGGCCCGAAGTCGGCCTCGAGGACGCCCGCCTCCATCAGCGCCAGCATCTCGCTGACGCGCGACATCGGCGGGCCCACGGCCAGCCGGTTCATCACCGGCATGAACTCGGCCAGCACCCAGCGGTGCGACTCCGGCGTGAGCGCGCCGAACTCGATCGCCGCGCGCAGGTTGTCGCGCAGGTCGCGCAGCACGTCGCAGGCGGCCTTCAGCGGGCTGCCGAGGTTGCCCTGGCGCGCCTCGCGCACGTCGCCCTGCAGGTGCCAGCGCAGCCACTGGCCGAACGAGCGGCGGCTGGCCAGCGCGGTGTGCGGCACCGGCGCGACGAGGCGCTCCCACGAGAAGCGGTCGGCCTCGGGAATGGTGCGCGCCACGAGCGCCTGGCGCTGCGACGCGCCGGCCGCCGCGAAGCTGGCGCAGAACGCGGCCGCCGCGGCGGCGCCGCGGTGCTCGTGCAGCCAGGCGTCGCAGTAGGCGTACTCCATGTCGGCGACCAGCAGCGGCAGCACGTCGGCGACGAAGTCGAGGCGGCGCGTGGCGCGCAGGTCGCGCACGTGCCGCAGCAGCAGGAACTTCGCGCGGTACTGGTTGGAGATGCCCTTCTGGTTGACCGCCCGCGCGCTCAGCGGGATGCCCGAGCGCGAGAACAGCAGCAGGTGCGGCTCGCGGCCCGAGCGGACGTAGCAGCGCTTGCCCGCGGCGTCGGTGACGAAGCGTCCGCCGCGTCCGACCGTCAGTTCGGCGATCACGTCGAAGCTCGTCAGGCCCATGCCTTCGACCGCCACGGCCATGCCGGCGCGGAGGGACTCGAGGGTCTGCTGCACCGGATAGGGATCGTCGACGACCCGCGTCGCGCGCGCGCCGGGCGCCGGTTCCGCGGCAGGTCGCGCGGGCCGCGTGTGGCCCGTGGTGAGGAACAGGTAGTCGACGCGGATCTTGGCGTCGGCCGTCTCCAGCACCCAGGCCGCGTCGTCCTCGCGCTGCGCGCGCAGCACCTCGGCGGCCTTGACGATGATCTCGACGTTGGACGGCGCCAGCGCGCACACGTAGCGGAACGCCCACTGCAGGTAGCGGCCGAACAGGCCGCGGCCGTAGTAGCCGTCCGGCGATGCGCGCTCGCCGCCGATCAGGTTGCCCGCGCCGATGTCGCTCTGCTGGTTGAGCCATTGGTGGAAGGACGGGCCTTCCATCACGGGGCCGGCGTCGACCACCGACGCGTCCGCGAACAGCGTCAGCTGGCCGGCCACGGTGTTGACCAGGTGGAACTCCGCCTGGGCCGGATCGTGGCAGCCGGCGCCCGGCACGTTCGGGTCGAACAGGACGACCTCGATCGGGCCCGAGGGCCGCTGCCGCTCGTTGGCCACGATGCGTTCGAGCAGGGTCAGGCCGCGCGGACCGATCCCGATGATGCCGATGCGAGACTTCTTCACCGTCGATCTCCAAGCTCAGGTCGCGACCGCGTCCGTCCAGGGGGACGGAGCGCGGCGCAGGGCTAGCCCATCACGCGGCCGTACTTGTCGAGGGTGATCAGGTCGACGTAGTGCGACCCTTGCGTCGTGCCCGCGAACTCCACCTTGTAGCCACCGAGATCGCTGCGCAGCGCCGACAGCGCCTCCTTGACGCGGCCGCGCGTGGCGCCGCCGGCGCGCGCCGCCGCCAGCGTGGCGTCCACGGCGGTGCGGCCCGCGATGTAGCCCTCGAGCGTCGTGATGCCGAAGCGGTCGCCGTTCTGCAGCAGCGCGAGATCGCGCTTGCAGCTCGCGACGACGTTGACGCCCATCGCGGAGGGCCGCGGCACCACCACGCTCATGACGCAGCTCTGGTGGCGCGCGGTGAGCGTGTCCAGCAGGTCCTGGCCGGCGTACGACGAGGCGTAGAACAGGCCCGGGTACCTCGCCTGCGTCATGTGGGAGATGATGGCCGCCGCCGGGCCGGCGTTGGCCACCAGCAGCACGCAGTCGGGCTTGGCGGCCATCAGTTCGGCGGCGACGCCGGAGAAGTCGGTGGCGTGCCGGTCGATGTTGACCGAGGCCTTGGGCGTGATGCCCGCGGCCGCGAGTGCGGCGCTCATCGCGTCGCGGTTGGCCGGCGAGGTGTCGTTCAGGCGCACCAGCGCGAGACGCTGCATGCCGACGTCGCGCAGGTAGTTGACGATGCGCGCGAACTCGGCGTCGTAGCCGGCGCGCACGTTGTAGACGCCCTTGGCCGCCTGCGTGCGCAGGCCCATGTTGCCGCTGGCGGTGCCGAGCATCGCGACGCCCGTCTCCTCGAGCATGGGCATGCAGGCCTCGGCGGCCACGCCGTTCGTGAAGCCGATCAGCGCGGTGGTGCCGGAGTCGAGCAGCTGCAGCGCGTTGGACATGCACTTGACGCGCGTGCCGCCGTCGTCGAGCGTCTGCAGCTCGAAGCGGATGCCGGTGCTCGCCTCGTTGGCGTTGGCCGCCGCGAAGGCCGCGGCGACGCCGTTCTGCACGTCGCGCCCGTAGACGGCCTGCGGGCCGGACAACGCGGCCGACTGGCCGAAGCGGATCACCCGCGGCCCCGTCGCGCCGGCTCGCGCGAGCGGCGCGGCAAGGACACCGGCAAGAGAACCACAACCAAGCAACAAGGTCCGGCGCTTCATATTGATCTCCCTGCTCGCCGCGAGCTGCGGCGTGCTCATCTCTTCGGTTGGCCGGCGCTGCCGCTTAGCAAAGATTGCTCGCCATTACGCAAGACGCATTTGGTTGCACCTTCTCCTTTCTACACATACAGGTATAGGTATCTTCACCTCGATAGATGCGCGGCGATGCAGCACGCATTTGCTTGCAATCCATGCGCCGTAGGGACTTCTCGACACACCATCCCGATACCCCATTGAGGGGGTTGTCGAAATGGCCTGGCAGGCGCACGGGGTCCGGCATGCGAACGGGTTCCGGGGGCGCGCGCGAACAGAATGCGTCGCCGCCTCATCGGGGCGGAGCGCGCTTCAGGGCGGCCCGAACATCACCCGCACGCGCGCGCGCCATCCGTGCGCGGCGCGCACGTCACGCGCGAGCGCGAGCCATTCGTTGAACGCGATGCGCACCGGGTTGTGGCTCGTCACGGGCGTGGTCAGGCCGTAGCGGATCTCGATGTCGCCGCGCAACGCGACGAAGGTGCCGAACAGCCGGTCGAACACGATCAGCGAGCTGCCGTAGTTGCAGTCCAGGTATTCGGGGTTGCTCGCATGATGGACCCGGTGGTGCGTCGGCGTGTTGAGCACCCATTCGAGCGGGCCGAGGCGCGGCAACCAGTCCGCGTGCAGCCAGAACTGCCAGAACAGGCCGGCCGCGACGAGGCCGAACACGGCCTGCGGCGGGAAGCCGAGCCACGCCAGCGGCGTGAAGAACGCGATGGCGCCGCCCAGGCGGCCCGTCCAGCCCAGGCGCACCGCCGATGCGAGCATCAGTTCGTTGGACGAGTGATGCACCGAGTGCGACGCCCAGAACCAGCGCACGCGGTGCGTGAGCCGGTGGTGCCAGTAGTAGGCGAACTCCACGAGCAGGTACAGCGCGCCCCAGGTCGCGGCCGACTCCATGCGGATCGTCGTCAGGCGGTGCGCGAACGCGAAGGCCGGCAGCGGCGCGATCGTCGCCAGTCCCAGCACGTCGGCGCCGCGCCGCACCAGGGCGTCCGCCAGGGACGCGGCGACGGCGCGCAGGTCGGTCGGCCGCCGCCACACGTAGCGGCGCAGCAGCGCCTCCACGACCACGATGGACAGCAGCACGAGCAGCGCGCCGCCCGCGAGGCGCGGAAGGAGCAGATGTCGTCCCATGGGCGTGCGCGCCTTGCGTCAGTGCGACACGGTGACGGTGCCGGTGCGGCCGCGCGGGCCGGTCACCGTCGTCGTGGAGCCCGAGGCCGAGCGCTCGGTGTCGCGCGTCGTGGTGCTGCCGTTGACATGCGTGACGGTCGCCGTGGTGCTGCCGGCGCTGCGGTCGACCTGGCGCGTGCGGCTGCGGCCGTTCGGGCCGGTGGTGGTGTCGGTGACGTGGCCGTCGCCGCGTTCGACGGTGCGCACGGCGCTCGCGCCGTTCGGGCCGGTGATCGTGGCGTGGCGCGTGCCGGCCTGGGCGCCGGCCGCGACCACGCGCCGCGACGAAATGCGACAGCGCTGAAACATCGCGCCTCGCGCGCGCGACGCCGCCCTACACTTCGGCTCAAATGAACTCCAAGCCGCTGATCCTGATC
>DATCRO010000098.1:0-2500 GCA_036569025.1 Burkholderiaceae bacterium | reverse complement strand
GTCGGACGTTTGCCTGCCGGGGCGATGGACGATCTCCTCGACCTGCTGCAATGGCCCGCGATGGTGGTCACGCTACTGGCCTCGTGGTGGGTCGCCTCCACGCATCGCCGCAAGCGCGCGTGGGGCTTCTGGGCCTACCTGCTCAGCAACGCGCTGTGGTCGGCCTGGGGCTGGCACACGTCGGCGACCGCCCTCGTGGTGCTGCAGGCCTGCCTCGCGGCGATGAACGTCCGCGGCTTCGTCAAGGCGAGCCGGACGCGCGGCGACGCGGGCCGCGAGAACTGAGACGCCTCAATGCAGGGCGACCGGCGGCGGCGGCGGCTTGTCGTCCGGGCCTTGCCGGCGGATCAGGCTGATCTCGCCGTCCGACTCCAGGTACATGGCCTTGACGTCGCTCAGCTGCTCGAGCCCTTCCTCGCGCACCTTGGACATCAGTTCCGCGTCCGAGATGAATTCGCGCCGCATGTTGCGCCGGTTGAGCCGGCCGTCGCGCACCAGGCACAGGCGCTGCGCCGCGAACAGCCGCTCGACCCACTTGAAGCGCCAGGTCGCCCAGTCGATCAGGACGTTCCAGAACACCAGCGTCGCGATGAGCGCGATCGCGTCGGTGGCCGACGAGGCCTCGCCGATCATGCCGTTCTGCGCGGCGTCGCCCAGCAGCACGATGAAGAGGAAGTCCGTGATGCCCATCGAGCCGACGTCGCGCCGCAGGATCAGGCGGAACACCAGCACCAGGAACCAGTACATGACGCTGCCGCGCAGCACCAGTTCGAGCACCGGCATGGTCATGCCGAAGACATCGACCAGATCCTTGAAGTCCATGGCATCCCCTCCCCGTCGTGACCGGTGCTGCGCGACAGGCAACGACGGTGCCCGATCGGGCGCGCACCTTGCCGAGGACGCCATCGAGCCGGCTGCGAGGACGCGGCCGCCGCCCCTCTTCCTTCCACGAACCTGCGAACGACCATGGAACAGACCACCTCCAACCCTTCGACCACCACCAACGAGGCCGCTTCCGGCGAGGCGACGCCCTTCCCCGTCAGCGGCCAGGCCGCCAGCGCCACGGCCGGCGGCGCCGCCGACGCGGCGCGCCGCCACGATCCCGGCGCCGCCGCGTCCGCCGCGCCGGTGGTCGACAACCTGCTCAAGCGGGTGACGCAGAGCGCGCACGCGGCCGTCGACGGCGTCTCCGAGCGCATCGCCTCCACGATGGAAGGCCTGCAGGGCGGCGCCTCGCGCGTGGGCGACACGCGCGACGAATGGGTGGAGTCGGCCCGCGAGGCGATCCGCCAGCACCCGCTCGCGGCGCTCGGCGGTGCCGTTCTCGTCGGCCTGGCGCTGCATAGCCTGTTGTCGTCGCGCGACCGCTGAACGCCCCCGGGAGGCGGGCCAGGCCGGCATTGCGATTGCCGACCTGGCTCATCACCATTCCCGACGGAGACGCCATGTCCGACGACATGAAGAACCGAGGCCCGCAGGACCGGGCGCGCATCAACCTCTCGGAAGAACACGAAGTGCGCTACTGGACGCACGCGCTCGGGGTCGACAAGGAGCGCCTGGCCGCCGCCGTCAAGGCGGTGGGCAGCAGCGCAGATCGCGTGCGCGAGCACCTCAAGGGCCGCTGACGCACGTGGCCGAGTCGCCGGCCGGCGGCCTCGCCGCGCTCGACACCTGGGACGACAAGGGCCGGCTGCAGGCCGTCATCGAGGCGCCTCGGGGCAGCGCCAACAAGCTCAAGTTCGATCCCGGGCGCGGCGTCTTCACGCTGCACAACGTGCTGCCGCTGGGCGTCGCGTTCCCGTTCGACTTCGGCTTCGTGCCCGGCACCCTGGGCGAGGACGGCGACCCGCTGGACGTGCTGGTGCTGATGGACGAGCCCGTCTTCCCCGGCGTGGTCGTGCCCTGCCGCCTGATCGGCGTGATCGAGGCGCGGCAGCGCGACAAGGCCGCCCGCACGGCGCGATCGAAGCGCAACGACCGGCTCGTCGCGGTGGCCGACAAGTCGCATCGCCACGGCGACGTGAAGGCGCTGGACGACCTCGGCGACGCCGTGCTGTCGGAGATCGAGCGCTTCTTCGTCTTCTACAACGACCAGAAGGGCGTGCGCTTCACGCCGATCGGGCGCGCGGGCAAGGCCGCCGCGCGCAGGCTGGTGGAGGCCGGACGGCGTGCGGCCGCGGGTTGAGCGCGCGCTCAGGCACGGCGGCGCGGCAACCGCAGCGCGCTCGATGCCGGCACCTTCGCGTCCAGCGCGTCGTGCAGGTGCTCGATGGCGCGGCGCGTTCGCGCGGCGCTCAGCGAGGCGATGCAGTCGCGCGGCACCACCACCTCGAAGTCGCGCATGCGCGCGTCGGCCGCGGTGTTGAGCACGCACTGGTCGGCCGTCACGCCGGTGACGGTCAGGCGCCGCGTGCGCAGGTGGTCGAGCAGGATCTCCGGCGGCGTCGCAAAGAATGCGGAATGCTTGGGCTTGAGGACGAAGTAGTCGTCGGGTCCGGGC
>DATCRO010000097.1:0-6421 GCA_036569025.1 Burkholderiaceae bacterium | reverse complement strand
GAGCCGCACCAGCGTGACGTCGGGCGCCTGCGCCAGCGCGTCCAGCACCGCGGCGCAGTCGGCCGAGCTGCCGTCGTCGACGAGGAAGCAGTGCAGGCCGTTCGCGCGCACGCTGGCCGCGACGGCGCCCACGGCCTGCCCATGGTTGTAGACCGGGATCACCGCGCAGGTGCGGATCGGCGAGGCCATCACGCGCCCTCCGCGGCGGCAAGCACGATGCGCCCGCTCGAATGCCGGCCCGACGTCGAGCGGTATTCGAACTGCAGCGTCGCCGCGTCCGCGTTCCAGCGCAGCTCGAGGTCCAGGTGCATGCCCGGCGTCGCGGGCTGCGAGAACTTGAGCGCGTCGATGCGGACGAAGCGCGGCGGCATGTCGAAACGCCCGCGCGCGAACGCGATCGCCCAGTGCACCTGCGCGACGCCGGGCAGGATGGGCGTGCCGGGGAAATGCCCGTCGAAGACCTTCAGCGCCGGATCGAGCGCGATCGAGGCCAGCGCATGCGTGGCCTCGGCGATGCGCCACCTGGGCTGCGGCAGCAGCGGCCGTTCGTCCACGGCCGGCGCGAACAGCGTCCCCAGCAGCGCCTCGGTGCTCTTGCCCTGCGCGTTCACGGGCAGCGCGTCGACGAGGCGCCAGCGGCGCGGCAGCGCGACGCGGTCGACCGCCGCCAGCAGCAGCGCCCGCAGCTCCGCGACCAGCGCCGGCTTGCCGATGCGCGCCAGCTTCGCGCGCCCGGCCTCGCTCAGCGCGACGACGGCCGCCGGCCGCACCGCGTGGGGCAGCGCGACGCCCGCGGCGTCGACGACGGGCCGCTCGTCGGCCAGCATCAGGACGCGCGCCTCGGCGACGTCGCCGCTGCCGGCCAGGCGCTGCTCCAGCGCGGTCAGCGACACGCGCTTCTCCTCGATCTTGACGATGCGGTCGGCGCGGCCGTGCAGCTCGAAGCCGTCCATGCCGTCGGCCGCCAGGCTCGCGCGATCGGCCGTGTGGAACCACTCGAGGTCGGGCAGGTGCGGCGAGCGCACGGCGAGCGCGCCGTCCTCGACGCGGAACTCGATGCCGGGCAGCGGCTGCCAGGTGTCGCCATGGCGCGCGCGCTGGCGCCACGCAATGCCGCCGGTCTCGGAGCTGCCGTAGACCTCGACCGGCGCCACGCCCAGCAGCGCGAGCGTCGCGTCGGCGGCCTCGGGCGGCAGCGGGCCGCCGGACGAGAATACCGCGCGCAGCCCGGCGCGCGCGGCCGACCAGTCGACCGCCTCGGGCAGCCGGCGCAGGTGCGCGGGGCTGGCCACCAGCACCGCGGGCCCGTGGACGCGCTGCGCGATCTCCTCGTTGAACACGAGCCGCCCCGCCGCGAACGGCCGGCCGGCGGCCAGCGGCCACAGCACGCGGAACAGCAGGCCGTAGATGTGCTGGTGCGTGACCGTGGCCCAGACCACGGGCGTCTCGACGTCGGCGGCCGGATCCTGCAGGCCCGCCATCGACTCGCAGGCGAGGTTGACCGGCGCGAGGCCGGTGTCGCACAGCGCGCCGAAACGCGCCTCCAGCGCATGGACTTCGGCGTCCAGCTGCGCGAGCGTCTTGGCGATGGCCAGCGGCTCGCCGTTGGTGCCCGAGGTGTAGACGACCAGCTGCGTCGCCGCGCGATCCAGCGGCTCGAACGATCGCACGCCTCCCGTGCGCGCCGCCGCGGGGCACGCGAGCGCGCCCGGCAGGTCGCCAAGGAAGCCGTCGGCGACGCCATGCAGGCGTGCGACGGTGTCGTCCTGCATGTCGCCCGGCAGCACCACCGTCTTGCCGGCATGCCAGGCGCCGAACAGCGCGCAGGCGAAGTCGAAGGTGTCTTCCGTGAACAGCGCCCAGCGCGCGCCGGGCCGGGCGGCCAGCAGGTCGCGCCAGGCGGCTGCCTGCGCCGCGAAATCGGCCGCCGACAGGGCCTCGCCGCCGCGCCAGGCCACCGTGCTCGAGGTCGCTGGGGTGGTGCGGGGCAGCTCGGTCAGCGGGTGCCAGCCGGCATCACGCATTCGAGGCTCCGGGGCGCGCGCGGGCCGCGTCCTGCGCCGCGATGCGGGCGCGCACGCGCTGGCGCACCAGCCATTCGCCGCCCATCAGCGCGCCCATCGCGACGTACGACAGCAGGCCGTTGTACAGCGTCCAGACGGCGGTGCTGGCCCACAGCGCGGTGGCCACCGCGACGAGGCCGTTGACCACGAAGAAGCCGCACCACACCTGCGTGACGCGGCGCGTGTAGGCGACGGCGGCAGGCGGGAAGTCGGGTTCGCGCAGGCGCGCGAGGCGCTCGACGACGCTGGGCCCGCGCCACAGGCTCATCGCGAACAGGCCGAACATCACGGCGTTGACGAGCGCGGGATAGAGCTTCAGCGGCCCCCAGAAATCGCCCAGGAAACTGGCCGCGGCGAGCAGCGTCGCGAGCGCGGCGGCCCCGAGCCAGAACGACTCGCGCGTGACCCAGGCGCGCGCGAGCGCCAGCACCACCAGCAGCAGCGCGATCCAGCGCGGGCTGACATGGCCCAGCGCGAGATACACCACCACGGGATAGGCCAGGCTCACGGCGAGCAGCACCGCAGCCAGCAGCGGCGGCGTCTTGCGCGCGGGAGCGGCCGGAGTCGGCATGGCCGGCGCCATCGCGCAGTTCACGCCGCCGGCGCCTCGTGCACGAGGCCGTACAGCGCGTCGACGACGTCCTGCACCGTGCGCACCGACTTGAAGGCCTCGGGCTGCAGGCGCTTGCCCACCAGGGGCTTGAGCTGCACGATGAGGTCGACCGCGTCGATCGAGTCGATGTCGAGGTCCTCGCCGAGGCGCGACTCGCGCGTGATGCGCGCCGGCTCGATGTCGAAGGTCTGGTTCAGGATCTCCACGATCCTGGCGAAGATGTCGTCCTTGGTCATGTCGTCTCCCTTCACGCCTTGCCCTGCGCGACCACGAAGGCCGCCAGCGCCTTGACGCTCGCGAAATGGGCGCGCACCTCCTCGGATTCGGCCGACAGGCTCACGCCGTACTTCTTCTGCAGCGCGAGGCCGAGCTCCAGCGCGTCGATGGAATCCAGGCCCAGGCCGTCGACGAACAGCGGCGCCGAGGCGTCGATGTCCGCGGGCGTGATGTCCTCCAGCGCGAGGGAGGAGATGATGAGTTCCTTGATGTCGTTCTCAAGCTGCTGCATGGGGAGTCTCCGCGCCGAGTCGGCGCGCCAGTTCGTCGTTGAGTCGGCGCGCGGCGAGCGCCTGCGCGCCCTCCTCGGCCAGGTGGTCGGCGATCGGCATGTCCTCGCCGATCTCGATCACGAAGTTGCCCGCGGTGGGCGGCACGCGCCACCACTTGATGCCCTTGCCGAGCATGCGCGGTTCGCAGGTGATGCGCACCGGCGTGATGGCCAGCGCGCCGCGCACCGCGAGGTTGGCCGCGCCGCGCTGCAGCCGGCCGAGCGCCATGTCGGCGGGCGTGCGCGTGCCCTCGGGGAACACGATCAGGTTGTTGCCCGAGCGCACCGACGCGACGCAGTCGTCGATCAGCCCCGGGCCGGAATCGTTGAACACGTAGCCCGCGGCCAGCACCGGCCCGCGCGTGAACGGGTTGCGCGCCAGCGCGGCCTTGACGATGCAGTCGGCATCGCGCACCAGCGACATCAGGAACACCACGTCGATCAGCGACGGATGGCTGGCCAGGATCAGCAGCCCGCGCCGCTGCAGCCGCTCGCGGCCGCGCACCTCGAGCCGGCACAGCCCCAGGCCGCACATCAGGGCGACGAACGCGCGGAACAGGTGATGGATGACGCTGCGCGCGATCGCGGAGCGGCGTCGCGGCTGGCGCACGGCGACCAGCAGCAGCGGGAACACGACCAGGCCCAGCAGCAGCCCGCCGAGCCCGAACAGCGCGAACGAGAAGCCGGTGCCCGCCACGCGCCACCAACGATTGGCCAGCGAGCCGCGCGCGGGCGCCGGCGCGGCCGCCATCGTCGCCTCAGTCATCGCGGCTCCAGGTGCAGCGGCGGCCGCCGTCGGCCTGCGTCAGCGTGCGCGCGTCGGACAGCCCGAACCACAGCGCCCGCAGCCCGGACGGCAGTTGCGGTTGCGCGGGCTCGGCCTCGCCGTCGGCCTGCGCCCATTCCAGGTGCAGCGCGCGCTCGCCGGCGCGCGGTCGGCGCAGCTTCCACGCGAACGCGAAATGGGCGGCCGGCTCGTCCTCGAACCTCGCATAGCCGGCGGGCAGCGGCGAGTCGTAGGCGACGAGGTTGACGCTGGCCGCGCCGTCCTCCAGCAGGGCCAGCGCCTCGGCCACGCCGGCCGCGACGGTGACGCGCCCGGACGCGATGGCCGACGAGTTCCGGCGGTCGCCGCGGGCCAGCGCGATCATGGCCCCGATCGCGTTGTGCACGGACAGTCCGAAGGACGTGGGCGACAGGGCCTCGCCGCGCGCCTGGTCGGCCAGCAGCTCGAGGCAGCGCGCGGTCTCGCCGTAGCGCGATGCGTAGACGGTGGGCTGGTCGTCGAGGTCGGCGCCGGGCTCGACGGCAGCCGAACCCGCGAGGTCGAGCGCCGCCTGCGCGGCCAGGCGCCCCAGCGGCGCGAAGCGGCGGCGCAGCATCGGGGCGACCGCGGCCAGCGCGACCTGCGGCTCGCCCTCGGGCAGCCAGGGCGCGCTCGCCCACTGCGCCCAGCGCTGCGGCGTGTCCACGCCGGGCGCGCACGCCGCCCAGGACTCGATGACGAAAGAAAAACTCAATTGGCTAGCCCTGACGCCGACGTTCGCCGCGTGTGGCGGCGCCGTTTTTCGTGTTGCCCGCGGCTGTCTGCCGCGTGACCTCCAGGTCCGCTGCACCGCCTGCCGGAACCCCCCGGCGGGTACGCATCGCGGCCTCCCCTTCCAACGGCTCATTTTAGCCTGTGGCCAAGCTTGCTTCCTGGGGGGAAGTCTTGTCGAGACTCTCGGTTTCACGGGGTGGCGCGGCGCATTTCACGCCGGATCGACAGGTGCCTGACGGACAGCCCGAGGGTTCTCCCCAGGCTCGCTGCACGACAGCGGCGCACGGCGCCCGTCCAGGCCGCCGCATCCCGCGCCGCGCGGGCGTCGTTTCGCGCCGCCGGCGGGTGTCCCGTCGCTCGCCGCTGGCCGGCCGCCGGCGCCGCGGCGACCATGTGAAGCATTCCAACCCGCCTCCCCTCGCGAAGGACACCGCCATGAACACCCTGATCGCCATCCTCGAGCACACCCCCACCGCCGTCTGGGCCGTCCTGGCCGTGCTCGTGCTGGTCGGCCTGCGCCAGACGCGCACCCAGACGCTGTCGGGCGGCCGGGTCTGGCTGGTGCCGCTGATCGCCGGCGTCGCGTCGCTGGCCGGCGCCCTGCGCGGCTTCGGCGCGGCCGGCGAGCTGCTCACCGGCGCCTGCTGGGCGATCGGCGCCGGCCTCGGCTTGGCCGCGAACCGCGCGCTGGACCTGCCGCGCCGCGTCGTGGCCAACGCCGACGGCAGCTTCACGATCGGCGGCAGCATCGCGCCGTTGTTCCTGCTGGTGGGCATCTTCCTGGTGCGCTACGCCACCAACGTCGCGCTGGCCGTCCAGCCGTCGCTGGCCAACGACCCGCTGGCCGCGGCGGTGGTCGCCATCGCCTACGGCCTGACCGCCGGCCTGCTGGCGGCCCGCGCGCGCAAGATCTGGTCGACCCGCGCCGACCAGGGCGCCGCGCAGGCGGCCTGAGGCGACAATCCCCGCCTTGCCTCCGCGACCCCGCCTGCCGTGCCGCCTCCGACCGCCCCCGACCTCGAGCCACCGCGCGGCCTTGCCGACACGCTGTTCCGCGGCGCCCAGGTGGCCCTCGTCAACGTGGCCATCGCGGGACTGGTCACCACGATGACGGGCAACGCGTTCGGCCATGTCGTGCTGTACGCGGAGTGCATCGGGCTGTCGATCTGGGCGATCGTCGAGATGGGTCGCCGCCGCAGCCCCGGCGCGCCACGGGGCTGGCCGCCCGGCTGGCGCGGCCCGGCACTGGTGGCCGTGGCCTGCGCCCTGGGCTACGTGATCGGCGTCACCGTCGCCGACACCCTCTTGGGCTACTCCAGCTGGCCCAGGTACCTGCACGCGCCGGGGCAGCTGGCGCGCGACTTCGGGCCGACCGTCGTCTTCTGCACCGTCGTGGCCGGCGCGTTCTGGGCCCGCGGGCAGGCGCGCGTGCACCGCGCGCAGGTGGCCGCGGCCGCGCACGAGGCCACGCTGGCGCGGCTGGACATGCTGCAGTCGCAGCTCGAGCCGCACATGCTGTTCAACACGCTGGCCAACCTGCGCGCGCTGATCGCCGCGGATCCGCCACGCGCCCAGGAGATGCTCGACCACCTGATCGCGTTCCTGCGCGCCACGCTGGCCGCGAGCCGGCAGTCCGAACATCCGCTGTCGGAGGAATT
>DATCRO010000096.1:0-2316 GCA_036569025.1 Burkholderiaceae bacterium | reverse complement strand
GTCATGTCCTGACTTTCGATTCGGGATCCCGTTGGTTGCCGCCGGCCGCTCGTTCGACGCGCGCCTACTTGCCCAGGCTGCGCCTGACGCTCGCATTGATGATGCGCAGCTCCGCGAGCGACGCATCGATGTGCGCGCGCTTCTGCTCGAGCTCGGCGATCGCCTTGGAGGTCTTGTCGAGCACGTACTTCATCTGCACGGCGCGGCCTTCCCCGTGGGCGCCGTACAGGTCGAGGTAGTGCTTTATCTCGGCCAGCGAGGAGCCGATGGCCTTGGCGCGCAGGATCAGCTGCAGCCGCGCGCGGTCGCGCCGCGTGTAGACGCGCGTGCCGTTGACGCGGCGCGGCGCGAGCAGCCCCTTGTCCTCGTAGAAGCGCAGCGCGCGCGGCGAGATGTCGAACTCCTTGCAGAGCTCGGTGATGCCGAACAACTGGCCGGCGTCGTCGCTGCGGTGGTCGGCGACGACCTCGTCGGCGGTCTGCGCGCGCAGGCCGCGCGCGGCTTTCGATGCCTGCGATTCCACGACGATGCTCAGACGATGCGTTGCAGCTTCAGCGCGACGCTCATGTCGCCCGAGACCTTGAACTTGCCCATCATGAAGCCGGTGGTGGGCTCCAGTTCGCCCGACAACAGGTCGCCGAGGGTGTCGACGCCGAGTGCGACGGTGCAGTCGGCCACGCGGTCGGCGTCGTTGGACACGCCGTTGGGGACCTTGGTGGCGTCGATCACGACGGCGCCGTCGGCGCCGCAGTCGAACTTGAGCACGGCGCCGAGGCCGCAGTCCTCGCCCACCTTGGCGCGCAGTTGGTCGGTGGCGGTCTGGATGTCCATGCGATGGGTTCCTGGTGCAGGAGTGGATGGCTGGCGAAGGCGCGCGATGGCGCGCCGGGCGATCGCCGCCATGCTAGGGCCCGCACGTGACGTCGACATCAGTGAAATTCCTGACGCGACATGATGTTGACGTTAACGTCACCCTGAAGCCTAATGCGGCACGTGCCGACGGGCCAGCCCCTTTCCTCCGGAAACGATCGTGTCCCCATGACGACAGACTCTCCCGACCAGAACGCTGCCGCAATACCGTCTTCGCGCTATCGCAGCGTGTTCGCGCCCGGGCTGTTCGCCGGCCGGCGCCACTGGGTCACCGGCGGCGGCTCCGGCATCGGCCGCGCGGTCGCGCACGAACTGGCGTCGCTGGGCGCCGAGGTGGTCATCAGCGGCCGCAGCGCCGACAAGCTCGAGCGCGTCGCCGCCGAGATCGCCGAGGACGGCGGCCGCTGCACCTGGCGCGCGTTCGACATCCGCGACGACGAGGCCGTCCGGGGCAACGTCGCCGACGTCGTCGCGAAGGAGGGCGTCGTCCACGGCCTGGTCAACAACGCCGGCGGCCAGTTCCCGGCGCCGATGATGGCCATCAGCAAGCGCGGCTTCGAGGCCGTCGTCGCCAACAACCTGACCGGCGGCTTCCTGATGATGCGCGAGCTCTTCCTGCAGAGCTTCCAGGCGCACGGCGGCGCCATCGTCAACATGACCGCCGACTTCCGCAACGGCATGCCGGGCATGGCGCACTCGGGCGCGGCGCGCGCGGGCATGAGCAACCTCACGATGACGGCCTCCTTCGAGTGGGCGTCGTCCGGCGTGCGCGTCAACGCGGTCGCGCCGGGCTGGATCGCCTCCAGCGGCATGGACACCTACGGCGGCGCGATGAAGACGCTGATCCCGCAGCTCAAGCGCCACGTGCCGCTGCGGCGCATGGGCCTCGAGGCCGAGGTGAGCGCGGCCATCGTGTTCCTGCTGTCGCCGGCGGCCGCGTTCATCACCGGCGTCACGCTGCAGATCGACGGCGGCGCGTCGCTGGGCTCGCCGCTGTTCCCGTCGGTCGACCACGACCGCTCGGTGCCGTTCGACGGCTTCCATCGCGCGGTCACGCCCCGGGTGCTGCGCGAGGGAGAGGGCTGATGCCGGCGATCGTCTCGGCGCTCAACGTGAAGTCCGACGCGTTCGCGGCCAACGCGGCGCGCATGGCCGACAGGCTGGCCGAAGTGCGCCGGCTCGAGCGGCTGGTCGTCGAGGAGAGCGCGTCGAAGCGCGACAAGTTCGAGCGGCGCGGCCAGCTGCTGCCGCGCGAGCGCGTCGCGCAGCTGCTCGATCGGGGCAGCGGATTCCTCGAGTTGTCGCCGCTGGCGGGCCTGGGCATGCACGACGACGACGGGAGGAAGTCGGTGCAGGGCGGCGGCTCCATCGTGGGCATCGGGCTGGTGTCGGGCAAGCGCGTCGTCATCTCGGCGAGCGACAGCGCGCTCAAGGGCGGCACCGTCT
>DATCRO010000095.1:0-3285 GCA_036569025.1 Burkholderiaceae bacterium | reverse complement strand
ACCTGGAGACCGACGGCAGCTATTTCTGGATGGCGCCGAAGGTGCTGCGCTTCTCGGGCAGCTATCTCGCCTCGTCGCGCCTGCCGCGCGCGCTGCAGCCGACGCTGAACCGGCTCGCGGCGCAGACCGGCGAGTCGTTCTCGGCCGTGGTGCTCGATGGCGAGGAGGTCGTCATCGTTGCGCGCAGCGGCAACTACGGCACGCCGACCCGGGTGCTCGCCTACGGCCTGCACCTGGGCGCGCGGCTGCCCGCGCATGCCACCTCCACCGGGCGCGTGCTGCTGGCGGCGATGGCGCCGACCCAGTTCACGCAATGGCTCAAGGGCCGGCACCTGGCGCGGCTCACGCCCCGCACGGTGACGCAGGCACGGGGCCTGCGGCAGCTGATCGCCCGCACGCGCAAGGACGACTACTGCTTCGCCAGCGAGGAACACGAGCTGGGTGTGCAGGCGCTGGCCGTGCCGCTGCGCGACATGCAGGGCCGCACTGTGGCGGCGCTCAACGTGGTGCTCTCGGGCACGCGCTACCAGGAGGAGACACTGCTGCGCGAGATGCTGCCGCTGCTCTTCGAAGCCGCGCGCGAAGTCCGGTCTCTGCTCTGAGCGCGGGCCCGATCTGAACTTTGGCCGAAGCCCGCGCCTCGAACCCCCGAAACGGACACAACCATGCGACTGCTCCTCCTCGAAGACGACGTGATGATCGGCGAAGCGGTGCTCGACCTGCTGCGCGCCGAACAGTACGCGGTGGACTGGGTGAAAGACGGCGAGGCCGCCGAAACGGCGCTGCGGACCCAGCAATACGACCTCGTGATGCTCGACCTGGGCGTGCCCAGGCGCGACGGCCTCGAGGTCTTGCGCAACCTGCGCGCGCGCAAGCAGCGCATGCCGGTGCTGATCGCCACCGCGCGCGACTCGGTGCAGCAGCGCATCGAAGGCCTCGATGCCGGCGCCGACGACTATGTGCTCAAGCCCTACGACCTCGACGAGCTGCTGGCCCGCATACGCGCCTTGCTGCGCCGGGCGGCGGGGCGCGCAGAGCCGGTGTACGAGCACATGGGCGTGAGCATCAACCCGGCCACGCGCGAGGTCACGGTGGCCGGCCAGCCGGTGGTGCTGTCGGCGCGCGAATGGGCCGTGCTGGAGCCCCTGCTGGCGCGGCCCGGCATGGTGCTGTCGCGCGCGCAGCTCGAGGAGAAGCTCTACAGCTGGAAGGACGAGATCAGCAGCAACGCGGTCGAGGTCTATGTGCACGGGCTGCGCAAGAAGCTCGGCGCGGAGTTCATCCGCAATGTGAGGGGGGTCGGCTACATGGTGCCGAAGCTATGACTCGCCCCCAGGCCTCGCGCACTTCGTGTCGCTTCGCCAACCCCCTTCCGGGGGCGACGTCTACGGGCCGGCGAAGCCGGTTCCGTGACGTCCCGCGAAGGGAGGGGGCATGAGGCGGCTGTTTGGGTCGCTGACCGGTTCGCTGCGCGCGCGCCTGTTGTGGTTCCTTCTTGCAGCCATCGTTCTGGCTGCGGGCGCACAGGCGCTGGTGGCCTATCGCACGGTGCTCGCGGAGGCCGACGACATCTTCGACTATCACATGCAGCAGATGGCGCTGTCGCTGCGCGCGGGCCTGCCGCCGAGCGCCGCGGTGGGAGGGCCGGGCGCCGCCGAGCAGAACTTCGACTTCGTCGTGCAGGTGTGGACGGCCGACGGCGTGCGCATCTTCGAATCGGCCGAGCAGGCCGCGCTGCCGCAGTTGGCGGTGCTGGGCTTCGCCGACGTGAACGCGCGCGGCACCACGTATCGCGTGTTCTCGATGCAGACGCGCGGGCTGGTGATCCAGGTGGCGCAGGACATGGCGGCGCGCCGCCACATGGCCGGTACGCTGGCGCTGCGCACCATCGCGCCGGTGGCGCTGATGGCGCCGCTTCTGATGCTGGTCGTGTGGTGGGTGGTGAGCAGGTCGCTTGCGCCGGTGGCGCGCGTGCGAAGGCAGGTCGCCTCGCGGCAGGCGGACGATCTCTCCCCGGTGAGCGACGAGAACCTGCCCGACGAGGTGCGCCCGCTGGTGCAGGAGCTGAACCTGCTCTTCGACCGCGTGCGCCATGCCTTCGATGCGCAGAAGCATTTCGTCGCCGATGCCGCGCACGAACTGCGCTCGCCCCTGGCCGCGCTCAAGCTGCAGGTGCAGGGCCTGCAGCGCGCACCCGACGATGCCTCGCGCGAACTCGCCGTGAGCCGGCTGGTGGCGGGCATCGACCGCGCGACGCGGCTGGTCGAGCAGATGCTCGCGCTGGCCCGGCACGAGGCCAGCATCGCGGCCGGCGCCAGGCCCGAGCCGGTCGACCTGGCCGAGGTCGCGCGGCTCGCGGTGTCCGACGCGGTGGCGGCTGCGCAGGCGAGGGGCATCGACATCGGCATCGCGCATGCCGACGAGGCTGCGGTGGTGCTTGGACAGTCGGAGGCCCTGCGAATGCTGCTTCGCAACCTGCTGGAAAACGCCATCAAGTACACGCCGGTCGAGGGCCGGGTCGACATCGGCATCGCCCGCGTGGGCGGCACCGTCGAGCTCACCGTGGACGACAGCGGGCCGGGCCTGCCGCCCGAGGAGCGCGAGCGGGTGCTCGACCGGTTCTACCGCTCCGGCGAGTCGCAGGCGCCGGGCAGCGGGTTGGGGCTGGCCATCGTCAAGTCGATCGCCGACCTGCACGGGGCGACGGTGGCGCTCGACCAGTCGTCCAGCCTCGGCGGCCTGCGCGTGCTGGTGCGCTTTCCGGCGCGCGCCTGAGTCCCTTGCCGCGGCGCCGCGCCGTTTAAGCGGCGCTTAAGTCAGACCCGCGACATTCCTTTCATCGTTTTGCGTCCATACGCCTTGAAAGGAACCGACGAATGAACTCACGTCTGACTTCTCCCCGTGCCCTGGCCATCGCCCTGGCAAGCGCCGGCGTGATCGGTGCCGTCGGTGCCGGCGCCTACACCAGCGCCCGCGCCGTGGGTGCGCCGACCACCAACGCCGTCGCGACCGCGCCGGCCGCCATGGTCACGCTGCCCGACTTCTCGACGATCACTTCGCGCGACGGCCCAGCCGTGGTCAACATCAGCGTGACGGGCACCATGAAGGCGTCCGACGACGAGGCTGCCGCCGAGATCCAGGGCGTCGATCCGGACGATCCGATGTTCCAGTTCTTCCGCCGCTTCCAGGGCCAGATGAATCCGCGCGGCCAGCAACAGCAGCGCGAGGTGCCGGTGCGTGCGCAGGGCTCGGGCTTCATCGTCGACCCCAGCGGCATCATCATCA
>DATCRO010000094.1:0-9128 GCA_036569025.1 Burkholderiaceae bacterium | reverse complement strand
CCGGCGAAGCCGCCGATGACGGCCGTGGTCGCACCGATGCTGGTGTTGGCGAATTCGCTGAAGTCGCCCGTCTGGGTGTAGATGCTGCTGTACTGGCGGCCCGCGCTGGCGGTGCCGAACGGGGTGCGCAGCGCGCCGAAGGCCTGGCGGCCGAACAGCGCCCCGCCCTGGCCGGAGCCGCCGGTGTCCACGTTCAGGCCGCCTTCGAGCACGAAGTCGGCAAAGTAGCCCGAGCCCAGATCCTCGCTGCCCTTGAAGCCAATGCGGCTGCCGGACTGGCCGCCGGAGGTGACCAGCACCTGCTTGGCGTGGCCGGACAGGTACTGGCCGTCGAGGTCGACGATGCCGTAGATGGTGACGCTCGACTGCGCGAACGCGGCGGGGGCGGCGAGAGCCAGGGCGATGGCGCCGAGGGTGTACTTCATGTGATGTTCTTTCTGTGATGGGGTTGGCCGGAGGGAGGCCGGCCGGCATTTGAACTTGTTCTCACGGCTCGACAGCGACGTCGACCGACGCGAATTGTGGGATCTGCGATCAGCCACAGCCAGCGTTCAGCCTCGACGAATCGTTCCTAAGCTTATGAATTCATTGAGCTTTGTGCCGTTTTGACCAGCCCGGCCATGGTGCTCATCAGGTGTGACACCTGATTGACAACTTGTTTTTTTGTTCCTTCGAAACGTCGCTATCAAGCAACGAAATGGCCCATTCCGCACCCGCGGCGGGGTCAATCAGGCGCCAGGCCTCCGCGAAAACCCGGATGAGCCCGGCCTTGCGGCAGCGCGACCGCGGGCGTAAAGTCCGCCGCAATCGTTTGCGCAAACGTTTGCGCGATCGATGCCAACCGGCTTCCTCCGGCCCGAACCCTCCGCCGGCGCGGCCCAAAAATCAGGAGACACACCCATGATCCGTTCGTCCCGCCGCCTGGCGCTGCGCGCCCTCGCCGGTGCCGCCGTCCTGGCGCTGCTGCCCCAGTTCGCCCTCGCCGCCGACGCCAAGCCGCGCGTCGCGCTGGTGATGAAGTCGCTCGCCAACGAGTTCTTCCAGACGATGCAGGACGGCGCCAAGGCCGACCAGAAGAAGCGCTCGGGCGAGTACACGCTGATCGCCAACGGCATCAAGGACGAGACCGACACCGCGGCGCAGATCAAGATCGTGCAGCAGATGCTCGTCGAGCACGTCGACGCGATCGTCATCGCGCCGGCCGACTCCAAGGCGCTGGTGCCGGTGCTGGCCGAGGCCGCGGCCAAGGGCGTGATCGTCGTCAACATCGACAACAAGCTCGATGCCGACGCGCTCAAGGAGAAGAACCTGGTCGTGCCGTTCGTCGGCCCCGACAACCGCAAGGGCGCGAAGCTGGCCGGCGACTACCTGGCCAAGCAGCTCAAGTCCGGCGACAAGGTCGGCATCCTCGAGGGCGTGTCCACCACCTTCAACGCGCAGCAGCGCACCGCGGGCTTCACCGACGCGATGAAGGCCGTCGGCGCCAACATCGTCAGCGTGCAATCGGGGCAGTGGGAGATGGACAAGGCCAACGCGGTCGCCGCCGCGATGCTGCGCGAGCATCCCGACCTGCGCGCGCTGCTGGCCGGCAACGACAACATGGCGCTGGGCGCCGTCGCCGCGATCAAGAGCGCGGGCAAGACGGGCAAGGTGCTGGTGGTCGGCTACGACAACATCAGCGCCATCAAGCCGATGCTGGCCGACGGCCGCGTGCTGGCCACCGTCGACCAGTACGGCGCCAAGCAGGCCGTGTTCGGCATCGACACGGCGCTCAAGGCGATCAAGGACAAGAAGACGCAGAAGGACCTGCCGGCGGTCGTCGAGACGCAGGTCACGCTGGTCACCAAGTGACCGCCGCGATGTCGCCGGCCCCGGGCGGAACGGGCGCGACGCCCGCGCTGCTGCAGGGCCGCGGCATCGGCAAGACCTACGCCACGCCGGTGCTCGCCGGCGTGGACTTCGAGCTGCGCGCCGGCGAGGTGCTGGCGCTCACCGGCGAGAACGGCGCGGGCAAGAGCACGCTGTCCAAGATCGTCGCCGGACTCGTCGCGCCAACGGCCGGCACGCTGGCGCTCGCGGGCCAGCCCTATGCGCCGGCCTCGCGCCAGGACGCCGAGAAGCTGGGCGTGCGCATGGTGATGCAGGAGCTGAGCCTCGTGCCCACGCTCAGCGTCGCCGAGAACCTGCTGCTGGGCCGCCTGCCGCACCGCCTGGGCTTCATCCGCGGCGACGCGCTCAACGAGGCGGCCGCCCGGCAGATGGCGCTGATCGGGCTGGACGACGTCGACCCGCGCCTGCCCGTCAGCGCGCTGGGCGTCGGCTACCAGCAGATGGTGGAGATCGCGCGCAGCCTGGTGGGCGACTGCCGGCTGCTGATCCTGGACGAGCCCACCGCGACGCTGACCTCGCGCGAGATCGCGCACCTGTTCGAGCAGATCGCGCTGCTCAAGGCGCGCGGCGTGGCCATCGTCTACATCTCGCACCGGCTCGACGAGCTGCAGCAGGTGGCCGACCGCGTGATGGTGCTGCGCGACGGCCGCCACATCGACACGCGCCCGATGCGCGAGCTCACGCAGGCCGACATCGTGCGCAGCATGGTCGGCCGCGACGTGCACGAGGGCCTGGAGCGCGCCGTGCGCCCGCGCGGGCGGCGCGCCCTCGCGGTGCGCGGGCTCGGGCGCGGCAACGTCGTGCGCGACGTCTCGTTCGACCTGCATGCCGGCGAGGTGCTGGGCCTGGCCGGGCTCGTCGGTTCGGGCCGCACCGAACTGCTTCGGCTGATAGCCGGCGCCGACCGCAAGGATGCGGGCGAGGTGCTGCTGGGCGAAGCCGGGACGCCCGCGAAGATTTCTTCTCCGATGCAGGCTGTGCGCCAGGGCATCGGCTTCGTCACCGAGGATCGCAAGTCGCAGGGCCTGCTGCTGCCGCAGTCGATCCGCGTCAACGCGACGCTGGCCAACCTGCCGGCGGTGTCGCGCGCCGGCTGGCTGCGCCGCGACGACGAGCGCGCCGAGGTGCAGCGCCTGCGCGAGCTGCTGCGCGTGCGCAGCGAATCGATCGAGCAGCCGGTGGCCGAGCTCTCGGGCGGCAACCAGCAGAAGGTGGTGTTCGCACGCTGGCTGCACCGCGACTGCGACGTGCTGCTGCTGGACGAACCCACGCGCGGCGTCGACATCGGCGCCCGCGCCGACATCTACGCGCAGATGGACAAGCTCGCGGCCGCCGGCAAGGCGTTGCTGATGGTGTCGTCGGACCTGCGCGAGCTGATGTCGCAGTGCGACCGCATCGGCGTGATGAGCGCCGGCAGGCTGGTGCGAATCTTCGAACGCGGGCAGTGGACGGAGCAGCTGCTGCTCGAGGCCGCGTTCAGCGCCTATATCGCCGCCGAGGAACAGGCCCCGCAACAACAACCCGCATGACGTCGTCCAAACCACTCACCACGCGCGCGGCGCTCACCAGCGCGATCGGCACCGTCGCCGGCCTGCTGGCCGCGCTGGCGCTCATGATCGGCTTCTTCAGCTGGCAGAGCGAGTACTTCTTCACCGCCGACACCTTCGTCACGATCGCCAACGACATCCCCGCCACGGCGGTCACGGCCGTCGGCATGACCTTCGTGCTGATCATCGCGGGCATCGACCTGTCGGTGGGCTCGACGATGGCGCTGGCCGCCGCGGCCGCGGGCATCGCGATGCTGCAATGGCACTGGTCGCTGTTTCCCGCCACGCTGCTGGCGATGGCCACGGGCGTGGTCGTCGGCGCGATCAACGGCGCGGTGACGGTGGCCTGGCGGCTGCCGTCGTTCATCGTCACCCTGGGCATGCTGGAGATGGCGCGCGGCGCCGCCTACCTCGCGACCGATTCGCGCACGCAGTACATCGGCGGGCGCATCGACTGGCTCGGCAAGCCCATCGTGCTGGGCCTGTCGCCGCAGTTCTTCATCGCCATCGCGATCGTCGCGGTCGCCCAGGTGGTGCTCACGCGCACCGTGTTCGGCCGCAGCCTGGTGGGCATCGGCACCAACGAGGAGGCGATGCGTCTGGCGGGCGTCGACCCGCGGCCGATCAAGGTCGCCGTGTTCGCGCTGGCCGGACTGCTCGCGGGCCTGGGCGGCGTGTTCCTGTCCTCGCGCCTGGAGGCCGCCGACCCGAACGCGGGCACCGGCGCCGAGCTGGTGGTGATCGCGTCGGTGGTCATCGGCGGCACCAGCCTGATGGGCGGCCGCGGCTCCGTCGCGAGCACGTTCTTCGGCGTGCTGGTGATCTCGGTGCTGGAAGCCGGCCTGGCGCAGATCGGCGCGAGCGAGCCGACCAAGCGCATCATCACCGGCTTCGTCATCATCCTCGCGGTGGTGCTCGACACGCTGCGCGAACGCAGGAAGAAGAACGTATGACGGCCCCCTCGCTCCTCCCGTCGCTGCCCCCCGAGGGGGAGCTCGGATCGGCTCGGATGGTGATCCTCGCTTCCCGAGGTTCCAGATGACAAACGCCACCCACCGCGGCCACGCCGCCCTGCCCACCGGTCGCGCCAGCATCCGCGACGTGGCGGCGCGCGCGGGCGTGTCCGTCACGACCGTCTCGCACACGCTCAACGGCACGCGCTTCGTCAGCGAGCAGGCCAAGGCCAAGGTGCACGAAGCCGCGCATGCGCTCGGCTACGTGCCCAGCGAGATCGCGCGCGGGCTCAAGCACAACACGACGCGCACGCTGGGCATGCTGGTGCCCAACAACTCCAATCCCTACTTCGCCGAGATCATCCGCGGCGTCGAGCACCACAGCTACGCGGCCGGCTTCAGCCTGCTGCTGTGCAACTCGAACGACGACCCGCAGCAGCAGGCCGACCACCTTCGCGTGCTGGCCGAGCGCCGCGTCGACGGCATCGTGCTGGTGGCCTCGGGCCATGACGACGCCATCGTCGCCGTCTGCAAGGACCTGCGCCTGCCGCTGGTGCTGGTCGACCTCGAGATCGAGTCGATCGCCGTCGACCTGATCGAGGTCGACCACGCCGCCGGCGGCGATCTGGCCACCGAGCACCTGCTGGGCCTGGGCCACCAGCGCGTCGCCTGCATCGTCGGGCCGTCCGACCTGCGACCGAGCCACCAGCGCGAGGCCGGCTGGCGGCGCGCGCTCGGCAAGGCGGGCATCGAGCCGCGCCCCGACGAATGCGTGCGCGGCGACTTCGGCCCCGAGAGCGGCGCCGCCGCGATGCGCCGCCTGCTGCATTCGCCGCAGCGCCCCACCGCCGTGTTCGTGTGCAACGACATGATGGCCATCGGCGCGCTGCATGCCGCGCACGAGGCCGGCATCAGCGTGCCCGACCAGATGTCCATCGTCGGCTTCGACGACATCGAGCTGGCCGCCTACACCTCGCCGCCGCTGACCACCGTCGCGCAGCCCAAGGAAGCGATCGGCACCGGCGCCGCCGGGCTGCTGCTCGAGCGCCTGCGCGAAGGCCGCGTCGAGCCGCGCCGCACCGTCCTCCAACCCGCACTGCACCTGCGGGCATCCACCGCCCCGCCGCGCGCCTGAGCCATGATTCCTTCCCATATCCGTCCCCGAGAGGTCCGCCCATGAGCTCCTCCATCGTCGTCGTCGGCAGCCTCAACATGGACCTGGTCATGCGCATGGCGCGCGCGCCCATCGGCGGCGAGACCGTGCCCGGCCTCGATTTCGCGATGCTGCCCGGCGGCAAGGGCGCGAACCAGGCCGTGGCCTGCGCGCGCATGGGCGCCAACGTCATCATGGTCGGCCGCGTCGGCATCGATCCCAACGGGGACGTGCTCAAGGCCGGCCTGGCCGCCGACGGGGTCGACGCGCGCGAGGTCAAGGGCCTGGCATCCACGCACACGGGCGTGGCCTCGATCTGGGTCGAGGACGACGGCCAGAACCGCATCGTCCTGTCGCCCGGCGCCAACGGCCTGCTCGACCCCGCCAGCGTGGCACGCGCCCACACGATGATCGACATGGCCGGCATGGTGCTGCTGCAGCTGGAAGTGCCCATGGCCGCCGTGCAGGCCACCGTGGACCGCGCGTACGCGGCGCACGTGCCGGTGCTGCTGAACCCGGCGCCGGCCGCGCCGCTGCCCGACGACATGTGGCCCCGCATCGACATCCTCGTGCTCAACGAGAGCGAGGCCACCGCCTACGCGCAGCTCGATGTCGTCGACCCGAACACCGCCGCCCAGGCCGGCAGCCTGCTGCGCGCGCGCGGCCCCGACCGCGTGATCGTGACGCTGGGCGCGCAGGGCGTCGTCGTGGTCGACGGGGCCGGCGCCCGCCATACGCCGGCCAAGAAGGTCAAGGCGATCGACACCACCGCCGCCGGCGACACCTTCATCGGCGCGCTGGCCGCCGCGCTGTGCGAGGGGCAGTCGCTGGACGACGCCGTCGCGCTCGGGCAGTCCGCTGCCGCGATCTGCGTGACGCGCCGCGGCGCGCAGACGTCGATCCCTTACCGCCGCCAGGTGGTGCCGTCCACGCCCGGAGTCAACACCCCATGAAGCGCACCACGCTGCTGCACGCCGAGCTGTCCGAGGTCATCGCCCGGCTGGGCCACGGCGACCTGCTGGTGATCGGCGACGCCGGCCTGCCGATCCCCGACGGCCCGCGCCGCATCGACCTGGCCGTCAGCGCCGGCATCCCGCGCTTGCAGGACGTGCTGGCCGCGGTGCTGGCCGAGATGCAGGTCGAGGGCGCGGTCATCGCCGAGGAGCTCGCGCCGCGCAGCCCGGACGTCCACGCCGAGTTGCGGCGCCAGTTGGCCGACACGCCGGTGTCCGCGCTGCCGCACGAGCAGTTCAAGGCGGCCACGCGCGGCGCGCGGGCGATCGTGCGCACGGGCGAGTTCTCGCCGTACGCCAACGTGATCCTGCGGGCCGGCGTGGTGTTCTGACGGCCGGGCCGCCGGACGCTGCCGGGGGGAGCGCCTGGCGATACCCCCGCACGGGTGGTCGGACGGCTGCTCGACAGCTTCGATAATCCTCGCGACCTGGCCCTGCGAGGAGCACGCTTGAAGTTCCTGTTCGTCTTGATGGGCGCCTTCGCCGGCGCCGTGCTGGGAGGCGTGCCCGCCGTCCTGGCGTGGATCCTCGTCGGCGGCGCCGCCGGATGGTGGTTCTTCGGGCAGCAACGCCAACCGGCCTCGCCCGCGTCCGACCTCGACGCGCCCACGCTGCTGCGGCGCGTGATGGCGCTGGAGCGCGAGGTGAGTGCGCTGCGCCGGACGGTTGCGGACCTGCACGCCGCGTCCACCGTCGACGCTGCCATGCCGCAGGCGGCGCCGGCGATGGCGGACACGCCCGCGCCCGCTGCCCAGGCGCGCCCGGTCGAACGGCCGGCGATGCCCGAGCCGATGCGCGCCCCGACGCCCGCGGTGGCGCGCGATACCGTCCCGCAGGCCGCCGTTCCGGCCCTTCCGGCAGCGATGGCCACGCCCGCGACGGCCTCGGTGCGGCCGACGCCGCCTGCCACGCCGGCCCCCATGGCCGCGCCGCTGCGCCGACCCGTCGCCGCCCCGGCACCAGCCGTGCCGCTGCGCGACCAGTTGCCCCCGTGGGCCGCGCGCTGGATCTTCGGCGGCAACACCATCGTCAAGGCCGGCGTGCTGATCCTGTTCCTGGGCCTGGCCTTCCTGCTGCGCTACACGGCCGAACGGGTGACGGTGCCCATCGAGCTGCGCTACGCCGGCGTGGCGCTGGTCGGCGTGGTCCTGACCGCCATCGGCTGGCGCCTGCGCGATCGCCGCGACGCCGCAGGCCGCAACGACTACGGCGTCATCCTGCAGGGCGCGGGCATCGGCATCTTCTACCTGACGACGCTGGCCGCGCTGCGCCTTGATCCGCTGCTGTCGCCCGACCTTGCGTTCGCGTTCATGGCGCTGGTGGCCGTGTTCGGCGCGCTGCTGGCCGTGCTGCAGGACGCGCCGTGGCTCGCCTTCGTGTCGGTGGCCGAGGGCTTCGCCGCGCCCGCGCTGGTGAGCACCGGCAGCGACGCCTACGTTCCGCTGATGTCGTACATGGCCATCCTGGACGCCGGCATCCTGGCCATCGCGTGGTTCAAGGCGTGGCGCCCGCTGAACCTCGTCGGCGCCGTCGCCACCTTCGCGCTCGCGGGCGCCTGGGCCGGCGCGCACTACCTGCCGGGCGACTACGCGGGCGTGCAGGCCTTCCTCGTCTTCTTCTTCCTGCTGTTCACCATCACCGGCGTGCTGTTCGCGCGCCGCGCGCTCGCGCTCGCAGACGCCCCCGACGAGTCACGTCCGCTGTCCGAACGCGCCGCCGACGCGCTGCGCCACGTGGGCCGCGTCGACAGCACGCTGACCTTCGGCGTGCCGCTGGCGGCGTTCTCGCTGCAGTACCTGCTGGTGCGCGACACGGCCTGGGGGCCGGCGTGGTCGGCCGCGGCATTCGCGCTGTTCCACATCCTGCTGGGCGGCGCGCTGATGCGCCGCGGCCCGGCGCGCTTCGCGCTGCTGGGCGAGGCGCACGTGATCGTGGGCACCATCTTCGCCACGCTCACCGTGCCGCTCGCGCTGCAGGGCGCATGGACGGGCGCGACCTGGGCCGTCGAGGCCGCCGGCATGTACTGGCTGGGCGCGCGCCAGCGCCGGCCGTATGCGCGTGCCTTCGCGCTGGTGGTGATGCTCGGCGCGGCCGTGCGACTGCTCGCGGGCCTGACGCTGGACACGCGCGACGGCGTGCCGCTGGTCGCCGGATCGACGCTGGGCATGGCGATGCTCGCGGCCGCGCTGTGCGCGCTCGACGCCGTGCGCCGCCGCATGGACGCTCCGGCGCGCGGCACGGTCGAGGACGTCGCCGAGCCGGTCGTGCCCTTCGCCGCCGCGTTCGCGATCGCGGGACTGGCCTGGATGACGCTGCCCGTGCTGTGGGCCGCCGCGGCCACGGCCTGGATCGCCTTCGGCTGCGCGTCGCTCGCCGGCCGCCTCGCGTCGCCGACGCTGCGGGTGGCCAGCGCGTTGCTGCACCTGGACGCGTTGACGGCGATGACGCTGTCGCTGCAGGTCACCGGCGCCACGCCCGCGCAGGCGCATGCCGCGCGCGACCTGGCCGGCGCGCTGCTGATCGGCGGTGCGCTCCTGGCCACCGGCTGGCTGGGGCTGCGCGATGCATGGCG
>DATCRO010000093.1:0-2204 GCA_036569025.1 Burkholderiaceae bacterium | reverse complement strand
GTCACCTGGGTGCCCAGCGGCACGCGGAAGCTCGGCGCGCTCGGCAACGATTGCGGCGTGGCGTTGGTGGTCACCTGGGCCACGGGGCGCCGGTTGTTCGCGCGGACGATCACGGTGCGCATCGATTGCGCGCCCTGGCCGTCGGTAACGGTCAGATGCACCACGTAGTCGCCCAGCATGTCGGGCGACAGGCCTACGCTCGTTGCCGTGGCCGCGCCTTGCAGCGTTGCCTGGCTGCCGGCCGGCACGCTGGCGAGCACCCAGTTGCGGACGAGATAGCCGTCGGCGACATCCGGGTCGCTGCTGGCGCCGCTGTCGATCAGCACGTCATAGCCGACCGACGTCGTCACCACCGTCGACCCCGCGTCGGCGACCACGGGGGTGACCGTGGCGACCGTGACCGGCGACGGCGCGCGGTTGTTCGCGTCGAACGGGTAGCGCGTCTCGAACGAGGCGCCGCGGCCGTCGATGCCGCGCACGCGCACCTCGTACGCGCCGAGCACGTCGGGTGAGAAATGCGCCGCGCGGCCGTTGACGGACAGCGCAGCGGTGCTGCTCGCGGGTTGCGTCAGCTCGAAGGTGACGGTGACCGGGTCGCCGTCCGGATCGGTCGTGGCGGTGGCGTCGAGCCCGATGTTGGCGCCGACCGTGACCGGCACCGACGGCATCTGCAGCGGCGTGGCGGTGAAGGTGGGCGTCACGGCCACGGTGCTGATCGGCGCGCGGTCGCTGGCGTCGAACGGGTAGTCGGACTCGAACGAGGCGCCGCGGCCGTCGGTGCCGTGAACGCGCACGACATAGGTGCCCAGCAGGTCGGGACTGAAGCGGGCCGTGCGGCCGGCCACCGACAGCGTCGCGGTACTGCCCGCCGGAGCGACGATGTCGAAGGTGACGTCGACCGGATCGCCGTCGGGGTCGGCGGTGGCCGACGCATCGATCGTCACTCTGCCGTTGACGATCACCGGCTGGCTCGCGGCCAGCTGAGGCGTCGCGCTGAAGGTGGCGCTCACGGTGACCGAGGCCGCCGGAGCCTGGTTGTCGACCGTGACCGACACCGACTGGGTCGTCGAACCGCCCCTGCCATCGGTGACGACGACGTCGTACGTGTAGACCCCCGTCACGTCGGGCTTCCAGGTGAGGGTCGAGCCGCTGCCGCTGGTGGCGATCTGGCTACCGGCCGGATGCGCGGTCAGCGTCCACGAGAAACTGAGCGCATCGCCGTCGGCGTCGGTACTGCCCGACGCGTCCAGCACCACCGTGCCGCCGACGGTGGCGTGCATGACGCCGCCATCCAGCTGCACGTCGCCCGAGGCCAGGGCATGGGCCACCGGCGCTTGGTCAGGCTTTGCAGGGCTGGATCCCCCGCCGCCACCGCAGGCGGCGAGCAGGCAGGACAACACGAATGGCGCCCACAGGCGCGCGGATCTCGACATGGCATTCCTCCCTTTGGGGCGCTCCGGGTCGTCGCACGGATCACGCCGGCCGCACGTCGCGAGCGGCCGGACGATTGTCGGGCAAACGCAGGCGCCCCCGGCGCCGCGAGCGCTCGGGATTAACCCTTTCCTGGGGAGGAGGCGCCGGGTTCAGCGCGTGGCCTGAAGATCCGCCGCCAGCGCCAGCAGGCGATCCGTCAACGCCGCCGACGCCGTCGTCAGCGGCGCCCGCAGCTCGTTCGCGCACTCGCCCCGCGCGGCCAGCAGGGCCTTGACCGGGCCCGGGCTGGGCTCGTCGAAGGCGCCGACTGCCAGCGGCTTGAGCTGGCGCCACAGCGCGCGCCCCGCGGCCAGGTCGCCCCGCGCCAGCGCGCGGTCGAACGCGACGAACAGGTCGGTGCGGATGTGCGCCGTCGCCGCGATGGCGCCGGCGCCGCCGAGGCAACGCGACGAGAACCACTCGTTGTCGTTGCCGCACAGCACCTGCAACCGGCCGTCGGCGATCAGCGCCTCCGTCTGCTCCACGCGCCCGCCGCAGTCCTTCAGGCCCACGATGTTCGGATGCGCGGCCAGCGCGAGCAGCGTGTCGAGCTCGATTCGCACGCCGGTGCGCGCGGGGATGTCGTAGACGACCAGCGGCGCGGGCAGCGCGTCGGCGATCGTCGTGAAGAACGCACGCAGCGCGTCCTGCGACGGCCGCAGGTACGGCGGGGCCGTGACCATGAACGCGGCCGGCGCGTGGGCCATGGCGGCGTCGGCGCGGCGCAGCAC
>DATCRO010000092.1:0-2228 GCA_036569025.1 Burkholderiaceae bacterium | reverse complement strand
AGCATCGGCAGCGCCATCACCTCGATCGCTTCGTCGGCGACCCCGCTCGAGCTGCATCTGCGCTGGCTGGTGCGGGCGTTCGGCATTGCCGCGGCCGGCATCAGCGTCTTCCTCCTGATCTGGTATGGACTGCACTCCGGCCGCTGGGTGCAGGGCCTGCTCGCCGGCCTGGCCCTGGCGATGGCCATGCTGCCCGAGGAGTTCCCGATGGTCTTCGCGGTGTTCCTCGCCCTGGGCGCCTGGCGGCTGGCTCGAGTCCGGGTGCTGGCCCGCCGGCCGGCCGTCATCGAGGCGCTGGGCGCGGCGACCTTCCTCTGCGTCGACAAGACGGGGACGCTGACCGAGAACCGCATGCGCCTGCGCTGGCTCGCGAGCGTGGACGGCCGCTTGTCGGCGCCGGACGATCCACGGCTGTCGGACGGCCATCGCGAACTGCTCGAGGCGGCCCGCCTGGCGACGCGCCCGCACACCGCCGATCCGATGGAACAGGCCGTCTTCGCGGCGGCCGTCCACCAGCCGGCCCCTGGTCTTCATGAGCAGGGGCAGCCTGTTCTCGAGCGCGATTACGCGTTGCAGTCGGACCTCCTCGCGATGACCCTCGTCTGGCGCGACGCCACCGGCGCGCGCCGGATCGCCGCCAAGGGCGCCGTGGAGGCCATCTGCGAGCTTTGCCACCTGACCGAAGCCGATGCGCAGGCACTCATGCGGCGTGCTGGCGATCTGGCCGAAGCAGGACTGCGCGTCCTGGCGGTCGCGCGGGGCAGGCTGGCGTCGGACACGCTTCCGGCGTCCCAGCACGACATGGCCTTCGAGCCACTGGGGCTGCTCGCCTTCGAGGATCCGCTGCGCGCCGGGGTTCCGCAGGCGGTGGCGCAGGCGCACGGCGCGGGCATCGCCGTGGCGATGATCACCGGCGACCACGCCGCCACGGCGCTGTCCATCGCCAAGCAGGCCGGCATCCACACCGGCGAAGGCGCGTTGACCGGCAAGCAGATGGAGGCTCTCGACGAGGCCGGCCTGCGGGCGGCGGTTCGTGGCGTGCGGGTGTTCGCGCGCGTGCAACCGGAGCAGAAGCTGCGGCTCGTCCGCGCCCTGGCCGCCAACGGCGAGACCGTGGCCATGACCGGCGACGGCGTCAACGACGCGCCCGCGTTGAAGGCGGCCCACATCGGCATCGCCATGGGCGCGCGCGGCACCGACGTCGCGCGCGAGGCGGCGGGACTCGTGCTGCTGGACGACGACTTCGGCCACATCGTCGCCGGCGTGCGCATGGGCCGGCGCATCTTCGACAACCTGCGTCGCGTGATGACCTACATCACCGCCATCCACGTCCCGATCGCCGGGCTGGCGCTGTTGCCCGTCCTGCTCGGACTCCCGCCGCTCCTCTTGCCCGTCCACGTGGTGCTCACGGAAATGGTGGTCGATCCGGCGTGCTCTCTCGCGTTCGAAGGCGCGCCGGACGATGCGGACATCATGGCGCGGCCGCCGCGCGCCAGCGATGCGGACCTCGTCGGATGGCCGATGCTCTGGCGCGGCCTGCTGCAAGGCGGCGCGCTCCTGGCGGCGACGCTGCTCGCGTTCTCCCTGGAGATGTCGCGCTCCGGATCCGAGGAGACGTCACGCACCTGCGCCATGGCCGGACTGACGCTGGGCAACCTGCTGCTCGTCGCGGTCGATGCGACAGCCGGCAAGGGCCTGCGTGCCTTGCTGACACGCGACTTCAGGGCGTTCTGGGTCGTGGCCTTCATCGCCGGCTCGACCATCGCCGCGGCGATCGCGTGGCCACCGCTGCGCGCTTTGATGCATTTCGGCGTGCCATCGGGGCTCGACCTGGCCGCGACGCTGGCGGGCTGTGGCGCATCGGTGTTCCTGGTGCGCTCGCTGGTGGGCATGACGGCGACCCGGCACGGGGCGGTGCTGGCGCCGCGTACCGCATGAACAGCGGCGCAAGTCAGCGACTCGGACGGCGCCACATCCAGACGCCGAACAGCACGAGAGAGACGACCAGCAGCGCCTTCCACCACATGGGCATCGGCAACAGCCACACGGCGCCGGCGCTGAAGGCGAGGCCGCCGATGGCCAGCAGCTTCAGCCCCACGGGCATCGCTCCGCGCTCGCGCCAGGCGGCCACCACCGGCCCGAGCTTCGGGTGGCGAGACAGGCGACGAGCCAGCGATGGCCATCCATGGTCGGCCGCGGCGATCGCCAGCAGCAGCAGCGGCGCCGCC
>DATCRO010000091.1:0-8230 GCA_036569025.1 Burkholderiaceae bacterium | reverse complement strand
GCGTAGAGCAGCCAGCCGCCCGGCTTGAGCGTGGGCCACAGGGCGTCCAGCAGCTCGGCCTGGACGCGGCCGAGCGCCGGGATGTCCTCGGGGCGGCGCAGCCAGCGGATGTCGGGGTGGCGGCGCACGATGCCCGAGGCGCTGCACGGGGCGTCGAGCAGGATGGCGTCGAACGGCCGGCCGTCCCACCAGTCGGCGGGGCGGCGGCCGTCGCCCGCGCGGGTGCGCGCCGGCAGGCGCAGCCGCGCCAGCGTCGCGTCCACGCGCGCGAGGCGCTGCGGGTCGGCGTCGAGGGCCAGCACGTCCAGGTCGGCCAGCTCCAGCAGGTGAGCCGTCTTGCCGCCGGGGGCGGCGCAGGCGTCCAGCACCCGGGCACCCGGTGGCAGGCCGGCGCCCACCAGCAGTTCGGCCGCGCGCTGGGCGGCGGCGTCCTGCACGGAGACGGCGCCGTCGGCGAAACCCGGCAGGCGCTCGACGGGCACCGGCGCGTCCAGCACGATGGCCTGCGGCCCGACCAGCCGGCCGGCCAGGCCGGCCGCCTCCAGTCGCTCGAGGTACTGCACGCCCGTCGCCTGGCGCACGTTCACGCGCAGGCACATCGGCGGGCGCGCCTGGGCGGCCGCGAGGATCCCCTGCCACTGCCCGGGCCAGTCGGCCTTCAGGCGGTCGAGCCACCACTGCGGATGGTTCCAGCGTGCGACGGGCTGTCTCAGCGCCGCGTCGACCAGCGCGTCGCGCTCGCGCACGAAGCGCCGCAGCACGGCGTTGAGGAAGGACGCCGAGCGCGGCGCGCGGCGGCGCGCGGCGGTGACGGCCTGGTCGACCAGCGTGTGATCCGGGTAGGGCGGCGCCTCGTCGGGCCACAGCAGGGCCAGCGCGCCGAGCAGCAGCCCCTCGATCTCCGGCGGCGGCTTGCGCGGCGCGAGCGCGGCGCGCAGGGCCTCGGCGGCACCGAGCCGGCGCAGCACGAGGAATGACAGGGCCTGGGTGCCCGGCCGCAGCGGCGCCGGGACGGCGGCGAGCACGTCGGTGAGCGAGCGGCCGGCGCGCACGGCCTGCACGGCGTCGGCGGTCTGTTCGAGCAGGCGCGCGAGCGCCGGCGCCTGGGCGGCGGGCGCGGCGCGGGGGGAGTCGTCGGGATTCACCCGGCCAGTCTAACGAGCGGGGGTTGCCGCCGGGCGTCGGCGCCTTGTCGGGACGGCCAACGTGTGGGGCGCGCGCGACCCGGCCGGCCCGCGGGCGCGGATGTCCCGGGCAAAGGAGGGCCGGAAGGCGCGCCGGAGGCGCGAAACGTGGCGGCGGCGCAAAATACCCGCCCCGGAAAGATTTCCCAGGCCAGGCCGTTACATGCCCACTCCCGTCCCGCCGTCCGACTCCACGCCCAACGCCGGCGACGCCACGTCCCGCTCGCTGACGCTGATCCGCAGCGAGGCCGACCTGGCCGCGCTGCCCGCGTCCGAGCGCATCCGCTACCGGCTCGTGGGCGCCGACTGCCGCTTCCACGCCAACGACAACATCTCCGACTACGTCCGCCCGGGCGAGACCGAGGAGCTCAAGGCCGAGGTGGCCGAGAAGATGCAGGCCGTGCTGCGGGCGCTGGTGATCGACACCGACTCCGACCACAACACGCAGGAGACCGCGCAGCGCGTGGCCAAGATGTTCGTCGACGAGGTGTTCCGCGGCCGCTACCAGCCGATGCCCTCGGTCACCGAGTTCCCGAACGTGTCGCGGCTGAACGAGCTGATGATCGTCGGCCCGATCTCGGTGCGCAGCGCGTGCTCGCACCACATGTGCCCGATCCTGGGCCGCATCTGGATCGGCGTGCTGCCCAACGAGCACTCGAACCTGATCGGCCTGTCCAAGTACTCGCGCATCGTCGACTGGATCATGACGCGGCCGCAGATCCAGGAAGAGGCGGTCACGATGCTGGCCAACGTGCTGCAGGAGCGCGTCAAGCCCGACGGCCTGGCCATCGTCATGGAGGCCGACCACTTCTGCATGCAGTGGCGCGGCGTGAAGGATCTGGATTCCGCGATGACCAACAGCGTCATGCGCGGCGCGTTCCTGAAGGATCCGCACCTGCGCCGCGAATTCCTGTCGCTGCTGTCCAAGAAGACCGCCTGAGGAGCCGCCATGCTGGTGCGCCTGATGTATGCAAGCCGCGCGGCCGCCAACCTCGACAACGAGGAAGTGGCCGCCATCCTGCGCAAGTCGCGCGCGACCAACGCGCGCGAGGGCCTGACCGGCGCGCTGTGCCTGTGCAACAGCGGGCGCCTGTTCATCCAGGTGCTCGAGGGCGGGCGCGAGGCGGTCAGCCGGCGCTACAACCGCATCGTGGCCGACCCGCGCCACACCGACGTCACGCTGCTGCAGTTCGAGGAGATCGGCGAGCGCCGCTTCGCCGGCTGGTCCATGGGCCAGGTCAACATGGCGCGGCTGAACCCGGGCCTGATCCTGAAGTACTCGGAGCTGGGCAACCTCGACCCATGGTCGGTGCCCGGCTCGGCCACCGCGGCGCTGCTGGACGAGATGATCGCCACCGCGGCGATCATGGGCCAGCCCTGAAACGACGCCGCCCGGGCGGGCGGGGCGGCATGCAGGTGTCAGGGCGGGATCGACCGGCCTGAGGTCGCGCCCGCCCCCGGGCTCAAAGGCCGCCTGCGCAGCCGCCGCCCTTGCCGAGGTAGTCGCTGATCAGCTTGAGCTGTTCCGTGTTGGTCTCACGCTTCCACGCCGGGCCGTGCGCATAGTCGGTCAGCACGTGGAACTCCACGGGCTTGCCGGCGGCCTTGGCCTTGTCGACGAACATCTGGGACTGGATCAGCGGCACCGTCTGGTCGCGATCCCCGTGGTAGACCATGATGGGAATCTGGATCTTGTCGGCCAGCGTGAGCGGGCTCAGGCCGCGCACGGTGCTCTCCTGGTGTTCCTGGTAGAACGGGTTGTCGTAGAACCGAGCCCAGATGCGCTCGATGTCGGAGACGCCCGCGCCGGCGATGGCGCACTTGTACAGGCCGTTCGGCCGCACCGAGGCGGCGAAGGCCGCGTAGCCGCCGTACGAGAAGCCGAACATCGCGACGCGCTTCGGGTCGATCAGCTTCTGCGCCGTGAGCCACTTCACGCCGTCGTCCTTGTCGTCCTGCATCTTCTGGCCCCACTCGCGGTCGCCCTTGAACCACAGGGTCCGGCCCCAGCCGGTCGAGCCGCGGTACTGCGGCTGCAGCACGACGCGGCACTGCGAGACCAGCATCGGCACCCAGGCCGACCAGTCGTACTCCATCGTGTCGCGCGCCCAGGGGCCGCCGTGCGGATGGATGACCGCCGCGTACGGGCCCGGACCGCACAGCGCCGGGTTCGGCGTCGTCAGGTAGGCCGGGATGTTCAGGCCGTCGCGCGCCGGGTAGTAGACGAGCCCGGACGTGCCGAGCGCGCGCCTGTCGATGGCCGGGTACTCCTTGGCCAGCAACTGCAGGCTCTGGCCGCGCATCAGGTAGTCCTCGGACGGATAGGCGAGGCCGGTGACGTGGATCAGATATGTCGGCACGTCGCCCGCGACATACTGCTTCAGGCGCACCGAGACACCGTCGAACGAGCGCACGGTGGACTTCTTGCCGTCGGTGACGCCGACCAGCTCCTGGTTCGTCTCCTTGATGCCCAGCGCCTGCGCCACGCCGCGCAGCAGCGCGTCGATCTTCGGGTCGACCCAGACGTCCTCGTCGCCCATGGCGCCCTCGTACGTGAAGCCGTCGTAGCCGTCCTTGCCGGGGTTGCCCTCGGCGCGCAGCGAGCGCACGCCGCTCGCGTCGAAGTACTTGTGCTCGAACAGCGTGGAGGTCACCTTGCGGCTGGCGATGTCGTATTCGTACAGGCCGGCGAATTCGTGGCCGACGTTGCTCAGGATCACCGCGGTGCCGGGCTTCGTACCGACGGCGACCACGTTGATCTCGTCGCGATCCTTGACGTAGCTGCGGAAATGCTCCTGCCACTCGCCGTCCTCGCCGCGGAAATCGATGGCGATGTAGGCGCCCTTGTCGTCGGAGTTCCCGCGCGACTTGGCCCACGGCTGGCCGGCCGCGTTGACCCACACGTCGTTGTCGACGTCGCTCAGGCGCATGAGGCGCGTGGCCGAATGCGTGTGCACGTTGTAGCGGAACAGGGCCCGGCCCTTGCCGTGGCCGTCGCTGCCCAGGATGACGTTGTCGGGGTCGTCGGCCATCCGGCGCATCACCGTGGGGTTGGACAGGGCGTCCTCGATCTGCTCGTCGCTCGAGCGGCCCGCGCCGACGGCGGCCATCGGCTCAGTCCACTCCTTGCCTTCGAGATCGGTGAACAGCAACTTGGTGATGAAGGTCTTGACCACGCGGCCGGCACGCAGGTCGTAAGGCTGCGACATGTGCACCGCCAGCATGTCGTTCTTCAGGAACGACGCGCCGCTGATCTGCATGGACTTCGAGCCGATGACGGTCGGCTTGGCCGACAGCCTGGCCGTCTCCCACACCAGGATGGAGCGGTTGTCGCCCTCGCTCTTGATGGCCAGCATGTGCTTGCCGTCGGGCGAGAGCTGGAAGCCCGTCATGTCGGGGAATTGCGCCAGCGTCTCGAGGGACGGCACCTTGATCGGCCCCGCGTCGGTCGCCAGGGCCTGCGCGCCGGCCAGCAGGGAGGCCGTCGCGATCGCGGCCAGGACGCTCATGCGCGAGCGCAGGAGGATTGTTCTCATTGGATGCTTCCCAGGAAGGAAAAAGCCCCGGCGACCGGGGTCGCCAGGGCATTGGAGCATCGACCGTCGGTCGATCAGAAGGTCTTGGACAGGCTCGCGAAGAACGCGCGGCCGAACAGGTCATAACCGCTGTACAGGGGAGCCGTGCCGATGCGGTTGTCGTAGCCGGACGAGATCGCGGGCGGGTTCTTGTCGAACAGGTTGCGCACGCCGATCGTCGCCTTCCACTTGCTCACCGGCTCCTCGTACGTCACCGACATCGAGTGCAGCAGGTACGTCGGGGTGGTCAGCTTGAGGTTGCTGCTGGCCGGATCCTCGCCGTCGTAGGCGTACTCGTTCGTCTTGCCGACGACTTCCGTGGCCCAGTGCAGCTTCCAGTTCTTGACCTTGTAGCTCACGTCGAACTCGCCCGACCACTTCGGCGAACCGATGATGCCGTTGATGTCCGACCACGGATCGTCCGAGAACAGCTTGTTGGCCTGCATCAGGTACTGCGTGGCCTGCATGTCGACGGTCAGCCTGCCGATGCCCACGTTGTTCGCGTACGAGAGCGTGTAGTCGTTGCCGCGCACCAGGTTGCTGGCGACGTTGATGTAGCTGTCGTTGATCGTCAGCGCGTGCGACGTCGGATCGCGCGTCACGAGGCGGCAGTAGCTGCCCGCGTTGCGGAAGTTCGGGTCGTTGTAGCACAGCGACAGGATGTTGCTGTAGCCGATCTGGCTGATGCCGTTGTTGACGTTGATGTTGTAGTGATCGAACGCGAACGACAGGTCACCCCAGCCCGTGGGCATGTCCGGCTGCAGGATGATGCCCCAGGAGTTGTTCTTGGAGGTCTCCGCCTTCAGGCCCGAGCTGCGGCCGCCCGACGTGATGTCGGTCACGCCGTTGGTCTGCTGGAAGCCGGCCGGCAGGCCTTCGGCCGCGCAGTTCGTGGCCACGTTGCCGGTCTTCTGGTCCCAGTCGTTGCAGGGATCGACCGACGCCGACAGGAAGCCCGTCGTCGCGCCGACGTACTGCTCGAACAGCGCCGGGGCGCGATAGGAGGTGCCCATCGTGCCGCGCACCGACACCCACTTGAACGGCGAGTACAGGCCGCCGAATTTGTGGGTGGTGCCCGCGCCGTACGACTTGTAGTCGGAGCGGCGCAGCGAGCCGTTCAGCGTCAGCTCGTGCGCGAACGGCAGGCCCTTGAGGACCGGCACCTCGACTTCGCCGAAGACGTCCTTGGCCGAGTCGCTGCCGCGGGTCTCGGTGGACGACGTGAAGTTGTAGATGTTGCCCGTCTGCATGTCCTCCGACGGCACGTCGTCGATGGAGTTGTGGCGGTACTCGAGGCCGAACGCGCCCTTGAGCTTGCCGTACGGCAGCGTGTAGATGTCGCCGGTCGTCGAGGCCGTCAGGACGTCTTCCTTGTACTTCGTGGAGCCCTGGATCTTCGGGTCGAAGACGTAGTTCAGCCACGACGCCGGCAGGTGGCCGCCGACGACGGCCGAGGTCAGCGCGGGCGCGGCCACGCAGCCGTTGGACGGGTCGACGCAGTCGTAGCCGCCGTTGGCGTTCGCGACCACGTCCAGGCTCTGCGCCAGGCGGTCGGTGCGGAAGCCGTCGAAGGCGTAGGTGCCGCGGCTCTGGCTGTGCGTCAGCGAGACGTCGTAGTCCCAGTTGATCTTGCTGAAGTTGCCGCGCAGGCCTGCGACGGCGCGCGTGAAGTTCACCGACTGGCTCGAGTGGTCGTTGCCCGTGCCGATGAAGGCGCGCACGCCGACGTCGTTGCCGTTGCTGATCGACGTGGGGCCCAGGGCGTCGCTGAACTGCAGGTTGGACGGGATCAGCGGGCTGCCGACCGCGTAGTCCAGGGCCAGCTGGCGATAGCCGGTCTGCTGCGACTCGCGGCGGTTGTACATCGCTTCCCAGTAGAACTCGGTGGTGTCACCGAGCGCCGGCAGGTCCACGCCGCCCTGGAAGAACAGGTTGTGGTTCTTGGCCGGCGACAGCAGCGACTGGTTGAGCATGCGCGGGTCGAAGGTGTCGCGGCTCTGGAGGCTGACGCCTTCCCAGCCCGCCAGGCCCGACGTGACGCCCGAGTTCGGGCGCCAGCGCGTGTAGCCCGAGGCGGCCGGGGTGCCCGGACCGGGCTGGCCGGCGGTCCTGCTCGTGCCGATGGTGTTGATCGTCACGCCCTGCGAGCCCGTGGCCGTGATCGGGAAGCACTTGGGCTTGCCGGTGACGGGGTCGACGAAGTCGCCGCTGCCCCAGGGCAGCGGGTTGCCGTCGGCGTCGAAGTCGCGCGTGTAGTCGTTGCCGCAGCTGGCCCAGCTGCGCTGGCCCATCTTGAGCTCCTGCTGTTCCTCGAACGAGTAGGAGGCCAGGAAGTGCGCGTGGTCGGTGACCAGGCCGCCCGACAGCGAGAAGTTGTACTGGTTGCCGCCACCGTGCGCGGTCTGCGAGGTCCCGCCGTCGACGTTGATCTCGGTCAGGTCCTTCTTGGTGATGATGTTGACCACGCCGGCGATGGCGTCGGAGCCGTAGATGGACGAGGCGCCGTCCTTGAGGATTTCGACGCGATCGACGATCGAGGCCGGCAGCACGTTCAGGTCGGCCGCGCCGACCGAGCCGCGCGTGCCCGAGGGCGACAGGCGGCGGCCGTTCAGCAGGATCAGGGTGCGGGTGGGCGACAGGCCGCGCAGGCCCAGCGTGTTGGCGCCCGGGCCGCCGTCGGTGACGTAGCCGCCGAAGGCGTTGTTGATCTGGCCCTGGCCGCCGGTGACGGCCGTGCTCTGCAGGATGCCCGCGACGGTGGTGACGCCGGCCAGCGCCGAGTCTTCGCTCTTGATGATCTGCAGCGGCGCGGGGCTGCTGAAGGTGTCGTGCTTGATGCGCGAGCCGGAGACGACGACCTGCTGCGCGCTCTCCGGCGCGGCCGGAGCGACCGCGGCGGGCGCGGAAGCGGCGGAAGCAGCCGGGGCCGCGGCGGGAGCGGTCTGCGCGAAGGCGGGAGCAGCGGCGGCGGCACAGGCCATCGCCAGCAGGGAGCGTCGGAACACGCGGGCGCGCGTCGAGTGGTGTTGGTTCATTGAAGTCCTGGGTGGAGCAGTAAGAAAAGTGCTGGGCACGTTAACCAAGGTTTCCCGAATGCAATCCTCGTGCTCACCCTCAACGGGTAATCCTCTAGCGCGCAGCTCCTTTCTCAATTCGTGTGCAATCCCACGAAACGAGCCTTCTTCCCTGGGGAAAGCGCTGTTCGAAGGTCCCGCGGACCGGCCCGCTGACGGACCGTTCAGGCACAAAAAATGTGACGCGGCTGCAACACTGAGGTGCGGCTGAATGCCCCCGCACTACACAGGTGCATACCTGTCTAGTCAAGGTCCGCTGACAGGTCCGTCAGATTCGGCCCGCTGAACGGAAGCCCAGCGGCGACGCGATGAGGCGCGTCGGCCATTGATGGATGGCGGTGTTGTAGCGGTCGACCGCGTCGTTGAAGCCGTGGCGGACGAACAGCAGGCGCGGCTC
>DATCRO010000090.1:0-3988 GCA_036569025.1 Burkholderiaceae bacterium | reverse complement strand
CGCTTCAGCGCCGGCGGTAGATCACCACGGTGCGGGCCATCTTGTCATGCCAGGCCTGCTTGCGCGCGTCAAAGGCCACCCAGATGAAGCCCAGCAGCAGCGGCGTCACCGACACGAAGAAGCCGACGTAGCGCGTCAGCGCCTGCCAGAAGTCCGGCGCGGCGCGCGTCTGCGCGTCCACCACCTGGGCCTTGAACAGCATCTTGCCCGGTGTCGCGCCCTTGAACACCCAGAACGCGACGTAGGCCGCGCCCGGGACGACCCAGTTGATGAAGAAGGCCGCGCTGCCCTGCGCGTACGCCCAGCCGTCGCCGATCAGGAACACCGTGACGGGCACCACGACGAACATGATGCCCACCAGGTCGACCAGCGAGGCGACCAGGCGCGCCCAGAACCCGACGTACTGGACGTCGTCCGTCGCGACGCCGTTCATCGGCGCGCGGCGCGGCGCTCGCGCACGGCCTGCGCGAGGCGGCCCAGCAGCGGCTCGGTGTCGGCCCAGCCGATGCACGCGTCGGTGATGGACACGCCCCAGGCCGGCGTCACGCCCGGCTTCAGGTCCTGGCGGCCATCGGCCAGGTGGCTCTCGATCATCACGCCGGTGATGCGCGCGTCGCCGCCCGCGATCTGGCCGGCGACGTCCGCGCCGACGTCGATCTGGCGCTGGTGCTTCTTCTCGGAGTTGGCGTGCGAGAAATCGATCATCACCTGTTCGCGCAAGCCGCGCTCGGCCAGCGCCGCGCAGGCCGCCGCGACGTCGGGCGCCTTGTAGTTGGGCGCCTTGCCGCCGCGCAGGATCACGTGGCAGTCGGCATTGCCGCGCGTCTCGAAGATCGCGGCCTGGCCCATCTTGGTCATGCCCATGAAGGCGTGCGACGCGTTGGCCGCGAGGATGGCGTCGGCCGCCACCTTGATGCCGCCGTCGGTGCCGTTCTTGAAGCCCACCGGGCACGACAGGCCCGAGGCGAGCTGGCGATGGCTCTGGCTCTCGGTGGTGCGCGCCCCGATCGCGCCCCAGGACACCAGGTCGGCGATGTACTGCGGGCTCAGCAGGTCGAGGAACTCGGTGCCCGCGGGCAGGCCGATCTCGGCCACGTCCAGCAGCAGCTGGCGGGCCTTGCGCAGGCCCTCGTTGATGCGGAAGCTGCCGTCCAGACGCGGGTCGTTGATGTAGCCCTTCCAGCCGACGGTGGTGCGCGGCTTCTCGAAGTACACGCGCATCACGACGAGCAGGTCGTCCTTGAGCGCGTCGGCCACGACCTTCAGGTGGCGCGCGTACTCCAGCGCCTGGTCGTGGTCGTGGATCGAGCACGGGCCGACGACGACGACCAGCCGGTCGTCCGTGCCGGCCAGCACCTTGGCCAGCTCGACCCGGGCCTTCTCGACCAGCGACACCGCGCTGTCGGGAGCGGGCATGTCGTCCAGCAGCAGCGCCGGGGAGATGAGCGGGCGGACGGCGCCGATGCGCACGTCGTCGACGCGCGTGGTGTCCAGCGTCGTGCCGGGTTGCACGCCGATCTCGCGGTCGTGGCGCCAATCGTCAGGGAGGGTCATCGCCAAGCTTTCAGGAATCCTCGCGCCGAGGCGGCGCGTGCCCGATTATCGGGCAGCCGCGTTGCGGCCGGGCATCAGGGGGCAATCGCCTCGACCTGGACCACCAGGTGCACGTCGTCGCCGACGAAGGGCAGCCCCAACGTCGCCCCGAAGCGGCTGCGCTCGAGCTGGCCGTCGAAGTCGCCGCCGCAGACCTGGCGCTTGAGCATCGCGTCCTGGCGGCAGGCGAACGAGCGCGCCACCAGCGACAGCGGCTCGCCGACGCCGCGCAGCGTGAACTCGCCGCGCACTTCCTTGACGCCGCCGGCGGCGTCGAAGGTGAAGCGCGTCGCGACGAAATACGCCTCGGGGTACTCCGTGGTGGCCAGCAGGTCGGGCTCGCGCAGGCGCGCGTCGAGCGCGCGCGAGCCCGTCGACAGTGTCGTCACCGGGATGCGCAGGCGCAGTTCGCCCGACTTGCCCGCGCGATCGACCGTCACCTCGCCGTTCACGGGCCCGATGCGCCCGCGCAGCGTCGACGTGCCGAAGTGCATCACCTCGAACGTGACGAAGGTGTGGTTCGGATCGAGCTGGTACGTGACCGGGCCCGCCACGGACTGCGCCAGCGCGGGCAGGCCGCCGGCGCTGGCGCACAGCGCGGCGAGCGCTGCCCTGGAAGCTCGCAGCAGGTTACTGCTTGACGGCTTCAACTTGGATCACGAGGTGCACGTTGTCGGGGAAGCCGTAGTTCAGGCCGTACGACACGTCGTACTGGCTGCGCACGATGGTGGCGTCGAAATCGCCGCCGCAGACTTCGCGCTTGAGCATCGGGTTCTGGTAGCAGTTGAAGTTCTGCGCCTTCAGCACGACCGGGTTGGTCTTGCCGTGCAGCGTCAGGCTGCCGTCGATCTCAGCGACCTTGTCGCCGTTGAAGACGAACTTGGTGGCCACGAGCTTGGCCGTCGGGAAGGCAGCGACGTTGAGGATCTCCTCGCTGGAGATGTGCTTCGTGAACGCGGCGGTGCCGGTGTCCAGCGACGTGGTGTCGACGGTGACGTCCAGCGAGCCGGTCTTGGCGGCCTTGTCGATCGTGACGGTGCCGCTGGTCTTGTTGAAGCGGCCGCGGTTGGTCGACGTGCCGAAGTGGCCGATCTCGAACGTGGCGAACGAGTGGCTCGGTTCGATGGCGTAGGTGGCCGATTCGGCGTGGGCGGCGGTGACGCCGATGGCAGCCACGAGGGCCAGCAGGGTGCTCTTGAACATGGGAGGGCTCCTGGGGTCAGGATTCGTTGGAAGAAAGCGTCCCGGCGCTGACCCGCACCGCCGGCTGCCGCCCCGTGACGGGGCTGGAGGAAATCAGGACGAACGGTCAGAGCGGCGCGACGCCGGTCAGCAGGATCTTGAACTTGACGGCCACCTCGTCGGCCAGCTGCGAGGTGTCGGTCCACTCGCCTTCGCCGATGTGGAACTCGTTGCGCTTGATGGCGAACGCACCGGTGGCGGTGGTGTTGCCGCCGGCCTGGGCCAGCGCGATGGGCACGACCACGTCCTTGCTGGTGCCCTTGACCGTCAGCTTGCCGGCGACGTCGAACTTGCCGCCGCCCTTGGCCTTGATGGACGTCGAGGCGAACGTGGCATTGGGGAACTTGGCGACGTTGAACCAGGTCGCCTTGGGCACCTCGGCGTCCGTCTCCGGATTGCCCAGCGTGGCGCTGGCCGTGGCGATCGTGAAGGCGACCTTGCCGGCCTCGGGCTTCTTCGGGTCGAAGACGATGTCGGCCGTCCACTGGCCGAACCTGCCCTCGACGGGCACGCCCATCTCCTTGATCGCGAACGTGATCTGGCTCTGCGCGGGGACGACCTTGGCCTGGGCGAAGGCGACGCCGGACAGCGCGAGCGAGGCGGCGAGGACGAAGGCGGTGCGGAACTTGGTCATGTGGTGGGTCTTTCGAGAGGAATCGGGTTCAGGCGCGGCCGGGGAGCATGCGGCGGATCAGCCCGTCGCGGTCGATCACCATGTGCTTGGCGACCGCGGCCAGGTGCAGGCAGACGAGGCCGAACAGCACGAAGGCGAGGTCGCCGTGCCAGGGCTTGATGGCCTCGGCCAGCGCGTGGTCCTTGGGCACGAAGTCGGGCAGCGGCAGCACGCCGAACACCACGATCGGGAAGCCCGCGGCCGAACTGTAGGCCCAGCCGACCAGCGGCACGGCGAAGAACAGCGCGTACAGCGCCCAGTGCGTCACCGAGGCGGCCGTGTGCTGCCACCTGGGCGCCGGCGGTTCGGCCGGCGGGCGGTGCGTCAGGCGCCACAGCAGGCGCAGGGCGGCCAGCGCGAGGATCGTGGCGCCCGTCCACTTGTGATAGTTGTAGAGCTTGAGCCGCAGCATCGACATGCCCAGGTCGGTCATGTACAGCCCCAGACAGAAGTTCCCGAGGATCGCCAGCGCCATGACCC
>DATCRO010000089.1:0-3880 GCA_036569025.1 Burkholderiaceae bacterium | reverse complement strand
GGCCGGCGACCTTCAACGGAAATACAACAGCGACCCGCCCTTGACCGCCGACCGCCCCGCCCCGCGCCCGCTCCCGTCGGTCGCCGACGTCCGACCGCCCCTGCGCCGGCGCCTCTACCTGATGCGCCACGGCTCCGTCGACTACTTCAAGGCCGACGGCAGCCCCGTGCCGCCGCACACCGTGCCGCTCAACGCGGCCGGGCGCGCCCAGGCCGACGCCGCCGGCGCGCTGTTCGGCGCCGCCGGCGTGCGCTTCGACCGCGTCGTCGTCAGCGGCCTGGCGCGCACCGTCGAGACCGCGCAGCGCGTGCTCGCGGCCGCCGGCCAGGATGCGGCGATCGCGCGGGACCCGCGACTCGAGGAGATCCGCTCCGGCCGCCTCGACGCCATCGCGCCCGACCAGCTGCGCGCCGCGTTCACCGGCGTCTTCAGCGCCTCCGCCGATGTCGAATCGCTGCAGTTCCTCGGCGGCGAGACGGTGGGCGCAATGATGGACCGCTGCCTGCCGGCGTTCGACGAGATGCTGGCCGACACGTCGTGGACGTGCGCCCTGCTGGTGCTGCACGGCGGCATCAACCGCGCGCTGCTGGGCCGCGCGCTGACGGGCGCGCGCCTGTTCCTCGGGCGCCTCGAGCAGGCGCCGGCCTGCATCAACGTGCTGGACATCGGCACCGGCGACATCGTCGTGCGCGGCACCAATCTCGCGCCCACCCAGTGGCTGCACGAGCGCGAGCGATACACCACGATGGAGAAGCTGCTGGCGCAGTACCTGCGCGTGGGCGACATTCCTGTCTGAGTCCTGTTTGAGACGACAATCGGCGCAGATCAATTGCGCCCGCCGGCTGTCGCGATAGGGACAAGGAATGAACAACCCGATTCTTACAATCGAAGAGCAGAACAACATCGACTCGGGCCCATGGTTCTCCAGACTTTCCGACGAACTGCGGGCCGCGATCCTGTCGCGCGCCGTGGTGCGCCGGCTCCCCGATGGCGCGCCGCTCGCGTCGCGCGGATCGCCCGCGGAGGACTGGTGCGGCGTGGCCAAGGGCGCGGTGCGCGTGAGCTCGGTGTCGCTGTCGGGCAAGCAGGTGTCGCTGACCTACGTCGAGCCGGGCACCTGGTTCGGCGACATCGCGCTGTTCGACGGCCTGCCGCGCACCCACGACGCCGACGCGCATGGCGCCACCACCCTGCTGTCGGTGCGCAAGGCCGACTTCAAGGAGCTGCTGCAGCAGCACGTGGAGCTGTACGACGCGCTGCTGCGCCTGAACTGCCGCCGGCTGCGCATCATGTTCAACCTCGTCGAGGACCTGAACACGCGCCCGCTGTCGGCGCGGCTGGCCAAGAACATCCTGATGCTGGCCAAGGCCTACGGCATCAACCAGGGCGACGAGGTGCGCATCGGCCTGCAGCTGGCCCAGGAGGACCTCGCGCAGCTGGTGGGCGCGTCGCGCCAGCGCGTCAACCAGGAGCTCAAGGAGCTGGAGCGCGAAGGCGCGCTGCGCATCGAGCCGACACGCATCGTCGTGCTGTCGCGCGAGAAGCTCGTCCACGCCGCCGAACGATAGAGTGCATCGGACATGTCGCCGATGCGTTGAACCACGACAAGCATTGAGGCAGGTCCGATGAACCAGACAGAACAGAACACCGGCACCCGCCCGGTCGCCGAGAGCCACCGCTTCGACAACGCGGCGCTCGAGTCCTTCCTGGCGAAGAACCTCGCGGGCTTCGAAGGCCCGCTGAGCGTCGAGCAGTTCAAGGGCGGCCAGTCCAACCCGACCTACAAGCTCGTCACGCCGGCGCGCTCCTACGTGATGCGCTCCAAGCCGGGCCCGGTCGCGAAGCTGCTGCCGTCCGCCCACGCGGTCGAGCGCGAGTACCGCGTGATGGACGCGCTCGCGAAGACGGACGTGCCCGTCGCCAGGATGAACCTTCTGTGCGAGGACGAGTCCGTCATCGGCCGCGCGTTCTACGTCATGGAATACGTCGAGGGCCGCGTGCTGTGGGACCAGGGCCTGCCCGGCATGACTCCCGCCGAGCGCGGCGCGATCTACGACGAGATGAACCGCGTGATCGCGGCGATGCACAACGTCGATGTCGGCGCGATCGGCCTGGCCGACTACGGCAAGCCCGGCAACTTCTTCGCGCGCCAGATCGGCCGCTGGACCAAGCAGTACCAGGCATCGATCACCGAACCGATCGCGGAGATGGACCGCCTCATCGAGTGGCTGCCCGTGCACATGCCCGCCAGCGCGATGGACGAGTCGCAGGTCTCCATCGTGCACGGCGACTTCCGCATGGACAACCTGATCTTCCACCCGACCGAGCCGCGCGTGCTGGCGGTGCTGGACTGGGAGCTGTCCACGCTCGGCCACCCGCTGGGCGACTTCAGCTACCACTGCATGGCCTGGCACATCCCGCCCGGCACCTTCCGCGGCATCGCGGGGCTGGACCACGCGGCCCTCGGCATCCCGTCCGAGCGCGACTACGTGCGCCGCTACTGCGAGCGCACCGGCCGCACCGACCCGGACGCGCTGCTGCGCGACTGGAACTTCTACCTGGCCTACAACCTGTTCCGCCTCGCGGCCATCCTGCAGGGCATCGCGCGGCGCGTCGTCGACGGCACGGCCTCGAGCGCGCAGGCGCGCGCGACGGGCGCGGGCGCGCGCCCGCTCGCCGAGCTCGCCTGGCAATTCGCACAAAGGGCCTGACATGGACTTCGCCTACTCGCCCCGGACCCTCGAACTGCAGCAGCGCCTGCAGGCCTTCTTCGCCGAGCACATCCTGCCCGCCGAGCCGCGCTACTTCGAGGAGATCGAGGCCAACACCGCCGCGGGCCGGCGCTGGACGCCGCTGCAGCTGATCGAGGAGCTCAAGCTCAAGGCGCGCTCGGAGGGACTGTGGAACCTGTTCCTGCCCGATAGCGAACGCGGCGCCGGGCTGTCGAACCAGGACTACGCGCCGCTGGCCGAGATCATGGGCCGCACGCCGTGGGCCAGCGAGGTCTTCAACTGCTCGGCGCCCGACACCGGCAACATGGAAGTGCTGGTGCGCTACGGCACGCCCGAGCACCAGCGGCGCTGGCTGGAGCCGCTGCTGGACGGCCGCATCCGCAGCGCTTTCGCGATGACCGAGCCCACGGTGGCCTCGTCGGACGCCACCAACATCGAGTCGCGCATCGTCCGCGACGGCGACGACTACGTGCTCAACGGCCGCAAGTGGTGGACGTCGGGCGCCGGCGATCCGCGCTGCGCCGTCCACATCTTCATGGGCAAGACCGACCCCGAGGCGCCGCCGCATTCGCAGCAGTCGATGATCCTCGTGCCGGCCGACGCGCCGGGCCTGACGGTGCTGCGCCCGCTGACGGTGTTCGGCTACGACGACGCGCCGCACGGCCACATGGAGGTGGCGTTCGACGACGTGCGCGTCCCCGCCTCGAACATGCTGCTGGGCGAAGGCCGCGGCTTCGAGATCGCCCAGGGCCGGCTGGGCCCGGGCCGCATCCACCACTGCATGCGCCTGATCGGCCTGGCCGAGCGCGCGCTAGAGCTGATGTGCGAGCGCGCCTCGAAGCGCGTGGCCTTCGGCAAGCCGATCGCAGCGCAGACGGTGACGCAGGAGCGCATCGCCGAAGCGCGCTGCCAGATCGACATGGCGCGCCTGCTCACGCTGAAGGCCGCCTGGATGATGGACGTTGCGGGCAACAAGACGGCCAAGGCCGAGATCGCGATGATCAAGGTCGTGGCGCCGAACATGGCCTGCCGCGTGATCGACTGGGCCATGCAGGCGTTCGGCGCGATGGGCATGTCCGAGGACGCGCCGCTGGCCTACTTCTATACCGTGGCCCGTACCCTGCGCTTCGCCGACGGCCCCGACGAGG
>DATCRO010000088.1:0-9083 GCA_036569025.1 Burkholderiaceae bacterium | reverse complement strand
TCCGCGCGCTGATCCAGAAGTCCACCCAGGACGTCGAGGCCGGCGCCGCGCGCGTCGACGACGCCGGCCGCACGATCTCGCAGGTCGTCGCGCAACTGCTCCCATTCGTGGTCGTAGAACTCGTGGTTGCCGGCCACGTAGAGCACCGGCACCGGCCAGTCGGCGAAGCGCTCGATGGTGCGCAGGCCGCGGTCGATGTCGCCGGCCAGCACGAGGACGTCGGCGCCGGGCGCCGGCGCGACGAGGCGCTCCTGCGGCCACGTGGAGGCGAGCAGTTCCAGGTGCAGGTCGGAGGCCAGTTGGATGCGCATGTCCGCGACGATAGTCCAGATCGGCCTTGCCGAGAGTTCCTGGCGCGGCTCGGGCTGCACGGGCCGTCGAGAGCCGAGGCCGACGCCGAGGGATCCTGCGACTGCGTGCGGGATGACACGTCTTGAGCGCGTCGGGGCCGGACACCTCGCCAGCGAAATGCCAAGCCGGCACGCCGCGCGAAGCGAGCGCCGAGCCGACTTCCCGCGCGAAGCGAAGCGCCAAGCCGTCATCCTGCGCGGAGCGAAGCGCAGTCGCAGGATCCACCCCGGCCATGGTGCTTCTTGGGCCACCCGGCCCTGCGGCCGTCGCCCGCCGCGCGGGCACGCCTCGGCGCCGCGAGCGCGTGCAGCTGCAACGAGAGCCATCCCCGCGCCGCCTTCACCGCGCCGAAGTATGCTTGCGGGCTATGGCCATGTACGCGCCCTTCTTCGGCCTCAAGCAGAAGCCGTTCTCGATCGCGCCCGATCCACGCTACCTCTTCATGAGCGAGCGTCATCGGGAGGCGCTCGCGCACCTGCTCTACGGCGTCCAGGGCGGCGGCGGCTTCGTGCTGCTGACGGGCGAGATCGGTGCCGGCAAGACGACCGTGTGCCGCTGCTTCCTGGAGCAGATCCCGGCGCGCTGCAACGTCGCCTACATCTTCAACCCGAAGCTGTCGGCGCTCGAGCTGCTGGTCACCGTCTGCCACGAGTTCGGCATCAAGTTCCCGCCGCTGACGGCCGCCGGCACGCCGCCGGGCGTCAAGGACTACGTCGACGGCCTGAACGAATACCTGCTGCGCACGCACGCCGTTGGCCAGAACAACGTGCTGATCATCGACGAGGCGCAGAACCTGTCGTCCGACGTGCTGGAGCAGCTGCGCCTTCTGACGAACCTCGAGACGAGCGAGCGCAAGCTGCTGCAGATCGTCCTGATCGGGCAACCCGAGCTGCGCGTCATGCTGGCGCGCCCCGAGCTCGAGCAGCTGGCCCAGCGCGTGATCGCGCGCTACCACCTCGACGCGCTCACCGAGAAGGAGACGGCGCAGTACATCGCGCACCGGCTCGCGGTGGCCGGCCTGAAGGGCGCGCTGCCGTTCGACGGCGGTGCCCTGCGGCGCATCCACCAGCTCACGCGCGGCATCCCGCGCCGCATCAACCTGCTGTGCGACCGCGCGCTGCTGGGCGCGTATGCCACGGGCAAGTCGCGCGTCGATCGCACGATCGTCGACAAGGCGGCGCGCGAGGTGTTCGGCCCGCACGATTCGCACGGCGAACCGGCCAGGGCCTCGGCGCCGCGCTGGTGGCCGCTGGCCGCCGCCGGTGGCGCGCTGGTGGGCGCGGCCGCGATGGCGGCGGTGCACTGGGGCGGCCGCGAGAAGGCGCCCGCGTCGCTCGTGGCCGCGGTGGCCGCGAGCGCCGCATCGGCGGCGCAACCGCGCGCGTCGCTGCCGGCGGCGGTCGCCTCGACGCTTCCGACCGCGGCCTCCGCCGCCGCCGCGACGCCGCGCCTGCGCTCCATCGACGACCTGGAGAGCCTGCTCGCGCGCGCCCCGCGCGACGAGCACGAGGCGCTGCGCACGCTCGCGCCCGAGTGGTCGCTCAAGCTGGGCGACGGCGATCCGTGCGCGCTCGCGGCCGAGCAGGACGTGCGCTGCTTCCGCGCCCACGGCGGCCTCGCGCTGCTGCGGCTGCTCGCGCGCCCGAGCGTGCTCGCGCTGCGCGACGCGCAGGACCGTCAGGTCTACGTCGTGCTGGCCGGCCTGAGCCACGACGAGGCCACCCTGGTGGTGGGCAAGTCGCCGCTGCTGGTGCCGATCCCGTTGCTGACCACCGCCTGGCGCGGCGACTTCACCACGCTCTGGCGCGTGCCGCCCGGCTACTCGGTGCCGCTGTCCATGGGCTCGCATGGCGCGCTCGTCGACGCGGTGGGCGCGCAGCTTGCCGCGCGCCAGGGCGCCGCACCGCCGCCGGCCGACCACGCGTTCGACGCCACGTTGCGCGCCCGCGTCTCGGCGTTCCAGCTGGCGGAAGGACTGACGCCCGACGGCGTCGCCGGCCCGACGACGCTGATGCAGATCAATCGCGCGAGCGGCGTGTCCGAGCCCTGGCTGGCCGGCACGGCGCCCGCGACGGCGGCGGCCGCCGCCCAGAAAAGGTAAGCGCATGTCCTACATCCTCGATGCGCTGCGGCGCGCCGACGCCGAACGTTCGCGCGGCGCCGTGCCGGGCCTGCACGCGCAGGGGCTGCCGGCCGACGTGGAGCCGGCGGCGCGCGACTATCGCCCGCTGATCTGGGCCGCCGGCGGCGCCGGGGTGCTGCTGGTGGCGGGCGTGGTGATCCTGCTGGTCGCGCCGTGGAAGTCGGTGCAGGTGCCGCCGGAGTCGCGCGCGGCGCTGGCCCCGACGCCCGACCTGTCGCCAACCCCGCGCGATGCCGCCGCGGCTTTCGCGCCGGTGCAGATGGCCCAGGGCGAGCTGCCCGCGGCGCAGCCTGGCGCGATCGAGCCGGGCGCGCGGCCGGTCGAGCCGCCGATCGGACGCGGCGCTGCGCCGCAGGTCGCGCCCGCGCCAGCCCCCGCGCCGCAGCCGTATCCGCCGACCGCGCAGGCCGTGCGCGCCGCCCAGCGCGACACGCTCGCCGACCGCGCCGCCGAGGGCCGCGTCGCGACGCTGGAGCCGCGCGCCGCGGCGCGCGCGACCGCGGCCCCGCCATCGCCCGTCCCGGCGCAGGCGCCGGTCGAACACTACGGGCCGGCCATCGCGCCCGGCACCGCGCCAGCAACAGCCGCCGCGCGCAGCAATGCCGTGCCGAACATCAAGGACCTGCCCCCCGACGTCCGTTCGCAACTGCCCAAGCTCGCCGTGGCCGGCTCCGTCTATTCCGAGACGCCGTCGGCGCGCATGGTGATCTTCAACGGCCAGGTCTTCCACGAAGGCGACAAGCTCGGGCCGGACACCGTGCTCGAGCAGATCCGCCTGAAATCCGCCATCCTGAACTTCCGTGGCCAGCGCTACGAGATCACGTTCTGATCCGATTCCTTCCCGAAAGTGTTCCGCATGAGCCAGACGCCCCGCCACGCCCTCCGCCTCGTCCCGTTCGCCGCCGTCGCGCTGCTGGCGGCCTGCCACACCCCGGCGCTCAAGCCGACGCCGCCGTCCGTGGTCGTTCCCGGCAACCTGCGCCCGCCCGCCAACGAGTCGCTGGTGCGTACGCTGTGGGCCGACGGCGTGCAGGTCTACGAGTGCCGCAAGGCGGCCGACGCGAGCTTCCCCGAGTGGGTGCTCGTCGGACCCGAAGCGAAACTGGCCGACGCCGCCGGCACGCCCATGGGCCGCCACTACGCGGGCCCGACGTGGGAGGCCAGCGACGGCAGCAAGGTCGTGGGCGTCGTCTCGGCCAGGGTCGACGCCCCCGATCCGCGCGCGATCCCGTGGCTGCTGCTGACGACGCACAGCACCGGCAAGTCCGGCATCTTCGCGAAGGTGACGTCGATCCAGCGCGTGGCCACCACCGGCGGCCTCGCGCCGACCACGGGCTGCGGCACCGCGACGGTCGGCAAGCAGGAGCGCGTGCCCTACACGGCGCAGTACGCTCAGTACGCGCCGACGCTGTAGCCGCGCCCTCAGAACGACTGCGGCACCACCGCCGTCACCTCGATCTCCACCTTGGCGCGGGCCTCCATCAGCGCGCTGACCTCGACGGCGCTCATCGCGACGTCGTAGTTCGGGCCCATCACCTCGCGGTAGGCGAGGCCGATCTCGCGGCCGCGGGCCAGGTACTCGGCGCGGTCGATCACGTACCAGGTCATGCGCACCATGTGGTCGGGGCGCGCGCCGGCGGTGTCGAGCACGGCCTTGATGTTGTAGAGCGCGCGGCGCACCTGCTCGACCAGGTCGTCGGTCTCGAACTGGGAAGCGGCGTTCCAGCCGACCATGCCGGCCACGTAGACCTGGCGGCCCTGGGCGGTCACGCCGTTCGCGTAGCCGCGCGGTCGCGGCCAGCCGTCGGGTAGAAGCACGTTCTTCATCGCGTCCTCGCGGGGTCTGTCGTCGATTGGTCGAAAGTCATGGGGTCGTCTTCAGGCGGAACCGCTGCAGCTTGCCCGTGGCGGTGCGCGGCAGGTCGGGCACGAACTCGATGGCGCGCGGGTACTTGTAGGGGGCGACCGAGCGCTTGACGTAGTCCTGCAGCGCCTTGACCGTCGCGGCGTCCGGCGCGTGCCCTGCGCGCAGCACGACGAAGGCCTTGACGATCTGGCCGCGCTCCTCGTCGGGCACGCCGATCACCGCGCACTCGGCGACGGCCGCGTGCTCCAGCAGCACCGTCTCCACCTCGGGCGCGGCGATGTTGTAGCCGGCCGAGATGATCATGTCATCGGTGCGCGCCTGGTAGCGGAAGTAGCCGTCCTCGTCTTCCAGGTAGGCGTCGCCGGTGACGTTCCAGCCGTCGTGCACGTACTGCGCCTGGCGCGGGTCGTCCAGGTAGCGGCAGCCCGTGGGGCCGCGCACCGCCAGCCGGCCGACCGCTCCGCGCGGCAGCGGGCGCCCGTCGGGGTCGAGGATGCAGGCCTGGTAGCCGGGCACCGGCGTGCCGGTGGCGCCGGGGCGCGCGTGCGCCTCGTCGGCCGAGATGAAGATGTGCAGCATCTCGGTCGAGCCGATGCCGTCGATCGCCTCCAGGCCGGTGGCGGCCTTCCACTGCACGCGCGTGGCCGCGGGCAGCGCCTCGCCGGCCGACACGCACTTGCGCAGCGTGCCGCCGAGCGGCGCCGACAGCTTGCGCTCGCGCGCCTGGTCGGCGATCGCGCGGTACGTCGTGGGCGCCGTGAACAGCACCGTCGCGCCATACGCGGGGATGGCATCGAGCAGCAGCGGCGGCGTCGCCTTCTCCAGCAGCACGGTGCTGGCGCCGATGGACAGCGGGAACAGCAGCAGGCCGCCCAGGCCGAACGTGAAGCCCAGCGGCGGACTGCCGATGAACACGTCGTCGGCGCTGGCGCGCAGCACGTGCCTGGGCCAGCACAGGCAGATCGCCATCACGTCCTGGTGGAAGTGCATCGTCGCCTTCGGCTCGCCGGTGGTGCCGGAGGTGAACGCGAGCAGGCAGGTGTCGTCGGCCGCGGTGTCGACCGCCTCGAACGGCGTCGGATGGCGCGCCATCGCGGCCTCGAGGCTGTCCGGCGAGGCGTCGTTGAACAGCCGGACCTGCGTCAGCGTCGGGCAGTGCGGCTGCGCCAGCTGCAGCTCCTCGGCCAGCTGGCGATCGCACAGTGCATGCGTGACCTGCGCCTTCGCGACGACCTGCTTCAATTCCTTGGCGCGCAGCAGCGGCATCGTCGCCACCGCCACGGCGCCCGTCTTCATCACGCCGAACCAGCAGGCGGCGAGCATCGGGTTGTTCGGCGCGCGCAGCAGCACGCGCTGGCCGGGCCGCACGCCCATCTCCTGGACCAGCACGTGCGCGATCGCGTCGGCCTGGCGTTGCAGGTCCGCGTAGGTCCAGCGCACGCCGGGCCCGACGATGCAGGGCCGCCCGCCCCAGCCGCGCGCGATCGCGGCGTCGAGGATCTCGGCGGCGCAATTGAGCTGCGGCGGGAACTGCAGCTCGGGCAGGTCGAACAGGTAGACCGGTTGCTGCGCGAGGGGCGGCAGGTGGTCGCGGGTGAACGTGTCGACATGGGCCGTCCGGCCCCTCGATGGAATGCTCACTTCAACAGCTCCCGGGCGATGATCAGTTGCTGCACTTCGCTGGCGCCCTCGTAGATGCGCAGCGCACGGATGTCTCGGTAGAGACGTTCGACGGTGTTCCCGCTCTGCACGCCCGCGCCGCCCCACAGCTGCACGGCGGCATCGATGACGCGCTGCGCGCCCTCGGTGGCGGCGAGCTTGGCCATGGCGGCCTCGCGCGTCACGGTGTGTCCCTGGTCGCGGCGCCACGCGGCGCGATACGTGAGCAGGGCGGCCGAATCGACGGTGAGCGCCATGTCGGCCAGCCTGGCCTGCGTCAGCTGCAGGTCGGCGAGCTGCTGGCCGAACATCGGGCGCGAGGTCGCGCGCGCGAGGCCTTCTGCCATGGCGCGGCGCGCGAAGCCGAGCGCCGCCGCGGCGACGGACGTGCGGAACACGTCCAGCGTGCGCATCGCCAGCTTGAACCCGCCGCCGGCCTCGGCCAGGCAGTGCGACGCCGGCACGCGGCAGCCTTCGAACGACAGCCGCGCGAGCGGATGCGGCGCCATCACGTCCAGGCGCTCGGCGATGCGCAGGCCCGGTGTGCCGGCATCGACGACGAAGGCCGCGATCGACTTCGTGGCGCGCGCCTCGGGCGCCGCGCCGGGCTCGGCCTGGCGTGCGAACACCACGTAGAAGTCGGCGATGCCGCCGTTGGAGATCCACGTCTTCTGGCCGTCCAGAACCCAGTGCGCGCCGTCGCGCCGCGCGGTCATGCGCATCGCGGCGACGTCGGAGCCGGCCTCGGGCTCGGACAGCGCGAACGCCGCGATCGCCTCGCCGCGCGCCACGCGCGGCAGGTAGCGCGCCTTCAGCTCCGGCGAGCCGTCGAGCGTGATGGCGCCGCTGCCCAGGCCCTGCATCGCGAACGCGAAGTCGGCCAGGCCGTCGTGCGCGGCGAGCGTCTCGCGCATCAGGCACAGCGTGCGGGTGTCCAGCGCGTCGCTCGCGCCGCCGTGGGCCGTGCCGCCGACCGCGAGCTTGAGCCAGCCGGCGTTCCCGAGCGCGCGCACCCAGCGGCGGCATTGCGCGTCGACCTCGTCGCGCGTGGCCTGCGGCGACAGCTCGTGCGGGAAGCCGCTCGCGCCGTCGGCCAGGCTCGCGGCCAGGCGCGCGTGCAGCGTGCGATGGGTCTGGTCGAAGAACGGCCACTCGAGGGCCTGCGCGGCCGCCGCGGCGACGTTCTCCATGGCGTGCGGCAGCATCTCAGCGCCCCGCGAAGACCGGCCGGGACTTCGCGGCGAACGCGCGGTACGCGGTGCCGAAGTCCTCGGTGAGCATGCACAGCGCCTGCGCGGTGGCCTCGGCGTCGATCGCGGTGTCGATGTCCATGCTCCATTCCTGGTGCAGCATGGATTTCGTCAACGAGTGCGCGAACGCCGGGCCGTCGGCGAGCTGGCGCGCGAACGCGCCGGCCTCGGCGAGCAGCGCGTCGGGCTCGACGAGCCGGTTGAAGAAGCCCCAGCGCTCGGCCTCCTCGCCGCCGAGCGCGCGGCCCGAGTAGATCCATTCCGCGGCGCGGCCCTGGCCGACGATGCGCGGCAGCATCGCGCACGCGCCCATGTCGCAACCGGCCAGCCCGACGCGGGCGAACAGGAAGGCCGTCTTCGAGCGCGTGGTGCCGTAGCGCAGGTCGCTGGCCATCGCGAGGATCGCGCCGGCGCCGGCGCACACGCCGTCGACCGCCGCCACGATGGGCTGCGGGCAGTGGCGCATCGCCTTGACCAGGTCGCCGGTCATGCGCGTGAACATCAGCAGCTCGGGCGCGGGCAGGTCGATCAGCGGGCCGATGATCTCGTGCACGTCGCCGCCGGAGCAGAAGTTCTCGCCGGCGCCGCTGATGACGATGGCGCGCACGTCGCTCGCGTGGCGCAGGCGGATGAACAGGTCGCGCAGCTCGGCGTAGCTCTCGAAGCTCAGCGGGTTCTTGCGCTCGGGCCGGTTCAGCGTGATGCGCGCGACGCGGTCGCTGCACTCCCACAGGAAGTGCGTGGCGCGGTAGTCGGCCAGCGGGCGGCGGTTGCCGGCCAGCAGCGCGGGATCGGTGGGGGTGGTGGTCATTTCAGGTGCCCTGTCCTTCCGATGTTCAACGGGTCTTGTCGTCCTGCAGCCGGCGCGTGAGCGACAGCCGCAGGCGGCCCAGCAACGCGTGCAGCTGCTCGCCGTCGCCGGCGTCCAGGCCCGCGAGCAGCTCGATCACCCAGCGCTCGTGCTCCTCGGCCACGCGCTCGAACGCGCGCTTGCCGCGCGTGGTGAGCGCGATGCGCGTCGAGCGCCGGTCTTCCGGATCGACCTGGCGCGTGACGTAGCCGCTCTTCTCGAGTTCGTCGGTCAGGCTGGTGACGTTGCCGCCGGTCACCATGAGGTAGCGCGACAGCGCGCTCATGCGCAGGCCTTCGGGCTGTTCCTGGTGGAAGCGGTGCAGCTGGGCGAGGTAGTCGAAGCGCGGCAGCGTCATGTCGAAGTGCAGCCGCAGGCGCCGCCGGATCTCGGTCTCGATCTGCGTGGTGCAGGACAACAGGCGCAGCCAGGTCTTGACGGCGGCGTGGTTGGTCGTCGCGGCGCGGCCTTCGTGGCCGATGGCGTCGTCGCCGAGGAGCTCGTCGAGGCGATCGGTGGTGTCGTCGCGCGTCGCCTTGCCTTTCACGAGACCTCCCTGCGTGCGGGGGCGCCGCGACGCCGGAGGGGTCTGGCCTCTCCTGAATCCGCGCGACGACGGTGCCCGAAGGCGGCGGGGCCACTTCGCGGATGAAGGACAGGCCTGACCTCGATCGTTCGCGCAGACGGGGTCAGGCCTGTCCTCGATTCGCGATCGATGGCGCGGCCGGCGGGAAGGGCATGGCGCGATCCGAGGAGAGGCCAGACCCCTGCGGCGACGTTCCTGCGGCCGTCTGTCGAAGTCAATTCATCACCTCCCCACCACTGACCGACATCGCCTGCCCCGTGAACGCCGCCGGCGCGTCGGTGCACAGCCACAGGACGGTCGCGGCCACCTCGTCGGGTTCGACCAGGCGCTTGAGCGGGCTGGACTGCGAGAATGTCGACATCGCATCGGCCTGGCTG
>DATCRO010000087.1:0-3949 GCA_036569025.1 Burkholderiaceae bacterium | reverse complement strand
GCGCCTCCTGCGCGTCGCCAAGCCCGTCGAGCAGTTCGACACCCCCGAGATGCGCGAGCTCATCGCCGACATGTTCGAGACGATGAAGCACGCCAACGGCGCCGGCCTGGCCGCGCCGCAGATCGGCGTCGACCTGCAGCTGGTCATCTACGGCTACGACAACAACCCGCGCTACCCCGACGCCCCGCCGGTGCCCAGGACGGTGCTGATCAACCCGGTGATCACGCCGCTGGGCGACGCCGAGGTCGACGGCTGGGAGGGCTGCCTCTCGGTGCCGGGCCTGCGCGGCGTCGTGCCGCGCTGGGAGCGCATCCGCTACACGGGCGTCGACGAGCACGGCAACGCGATCGACCGCGAGGCCGACGGCTTCCATGCCCGCGTCGTGCAGCACGAGTGCGACCACCTGATCGGCCGGTTGTACCCGACGCGCATGCGCGACTTCACGCAGTTCGGCTTCACCAGCGTGCTGTTCCCGGACATGGACCCGAACGCGGACGACTGAGATCCCCGCGCGCGCACGCCGATTGCTCGGCCATGGCGCGACGCACGCCGGTCGGCCGGCGCCCCCCGTCTCGCGTTGAATGATCATGGACACCTCGCACGCGCTCGTTCATCCGGTCATCCCGTCCGCCCACCGGCCCTGGCGCCGGCGCGCGCTGGCCGCGGCGCTCGCGCTCGGCTGCCTCGCCAGCGCCGCCGTGCGCGCGCAGGAGGATCCGCCGGGCCGCGTCGGCCGGGTCGCCGACCTCGCGGGCGACGTGCGCACCCTCAACGCCGACGGCGGCTGGATGGACGTCGTGCGCAACCAGGTGCTGTCCACCGGCGATCGCATCACCACCGACAAGACGGGCCGCGCGACGCTGCAGATCGGGTCGACCGTCGTGCGCCTGGGCGCCGACTCCGACCTCGTCGTCACGCAGATGGACGACCAGCACGTGCGCCTGCGTTTCGACCACGGCCAGCTCGCGGTGCGCGTGCGCTCCGAGGACATCCCGGGCGAGTTGTTCATCGACACCGACGAGGGCGCCTGGGTGCCGCACCACGCCGGCCAGTACCGCTTCGACCGCGTGCCGCGCCAGCCCCTCGGCGCGCAGGCCTGGAGCGGCGACATGCTGCTCGAGGCGCCCGACAGCTCGCTGCCGCTCAAGGCGCCGCAGCGCGCGCTGGTGTGGCGCGACGCCAGGAACGCCACGCACTATCACCTGGACCCGGCCGTCAAGGACGCGTTCGGCGACTGGGTGCTGGCGCAGGACAAGCAGGACGACGCGCATGCAGCCGCCAACACCGCGGCTCAGGTGTCGCCCGAGATGACCGGCGAGGCCGATCTCGCGCGCTTCGGTGCGTGGAGCGCGGGCCCGGGCGGCGCGCGCGTGTGGACGCCCGCGAAGTTGCCCGCCGGCTGGCAGCCTTACCAGCAGGGCGCGTGGTCGTGGAAGCTGCCCTGGGGCTGGACCTGGGTCGACGACCAGCCCTGGGGCTTCGCGCCGTTCCACTACGGACGCTGGCTGCAGCTCAAGGGCCGCTGGGCGTGGACGCCAGGGCAGTGGGGCAGCGCGCGGCCCGTCTTCGCGCCGGCGCTGGTCGGATGGCTCGGCGGCCCCGCGTTGAGCATGGACGGCGGCCCGGCCATCGGCTGGGTGGCGCTGGCGCCGGACGAGGCGGTGTTCCCGGGCTACGCAGTGTCGGCCAAGTACTGGAACGCGATCACCGAACCGAGCGTGGCGGCGGCCAGCCGTCGCCCCGTGGCGATCAACGGCCGCGCGCGGCTCGTGCCCGCGGGCCCCGCCAGCTACGCGAACGCCAAGGTGCCGGGCGCGGTGACGGTGGTGGGCGCGAGCGCGCTCGCGCCGTGGGTGCCGGTGTCGCAGATGCCCGGGCCGCGCGGCGCTGCACAGCGCAAGCCGGCGTTCGAGAAGGCGCTGGCGGCGGCCGCGCCGACGGCGCCCCCGGGGCCACCCGCGGGCCGCGGCACGTTGTCTGCGTCGGCGCCGACGTTGCAGGTGCCACTCGGCCCGGCCCGGTGAAGCGGCCTGGCGGGTCGTGGGGCGGGTTAGCCGCAGGCGTAACCCGCCATCCGGCGGCCAAGCAGGACGCGGGCGAATGGCGAGTCAGGATGCCGGCGAACGGCGGATCGGGACGCCGGCGAACGGCGGGTCGGGACGCCGGCGAACGGCGGGTTACGCCTGCGGCTAACCCGCCCTACGACCCGAGCATCGGCTTCAGCTTCGCCCAGACGTTGTCCAGGATGATCGGATGCGCCTTGGCGAGCGGATGGATCCGGTCGGCCTGGAACCAGGCGTCCGCGTCGGGGCGGTCGGCGATGCCGGCGAACAGGAAGGGCACGAGCGCGGCGTGGCGCGCGGCGGCGACGTCCGCGTACATCTGCCCGAACTCGGCCTGGTACTTGCGGCCGAAGTTGGGCGGCACCATCATGCCCGCGACCAGCACACGCGCGCCGGCGGCCTCGGCCAGCGTCGCCATCGCATCGAGGTTCTTGCGCGTGGCGCTCATGGGCAGGCCGCGCAGCGCGTCGTTGCCGCCGAGCTCGATGATCACGATCTTCGGATGGCGCTGCTGCAGGATCACGGGCAGGCGCGAGAGTCCGCCCGCGGTCGTGTCGCCGCTGATGCTCGCGTTGGACACCGTCCAGCGGGACTTGGCCGCGGCCAGGCGCTGGCCCAGCAGGGCGACCCAGCCGCTGCCGCGCGCCAGGCCGAACTCGGCGGAGATGCTGTCGCCCACGACGACGATCACGGGCCCGTCGCCCGCGGAGGACGGTGAGGCCGCATGGACCGTGGCCGCCAAGCCGAGCGACAGCGCCGCCGCGAGGCTCAGGCTAAAGTGCAGGAATCTGCGGCGCGCTGGCCGCGCCCCGAAAAGTGAATGCATGTCGGAACCCATCATCGTCGTCGATCGGCTCACCCGCCAGGTGAGCGACGCCACCGGAACCCTGACGATTCTCCATGACATCTCGTTCACGCTGAACGCGCGCGAGTCGGCCGCCATCGTCGGCGCCTCCGGCTCGGGCAAGAGCACGCTGCTTGGACTGCTCGCGGGCCTGGACGTTCCCACCGCCGGATCCGTCAAGCTGGCCGGCAGCGACCTGTTCGCGCTCGACGAGGATGCCCGCGCGGCCGTGCGCGCCGAGCGCGTGGGCTTCGTGTTCCAGAGCTTCCAGTTGCTGGCGCATCGCACGGCGCTGGAGAACGTGATGCTGCCGCTCGAGCTCGCGGGCGCGCGTGACGCGCGCGCGCGCGCGCGCGCCAGCGAGATGCTGGCCCGCGTCGGCCTGGCCGAGCGGCTGGGCCACTATCCGCGCGTGCTGTCGGGCGGCGAGCAGCAGCGCGTCGCGCTGGCGCGCGCCTTCGTCGCCCGGCCGAAGCTGCTCCTGGCCGACGAGCCGACCGGCAGCCTCGACGCGGCGTCGGGCGAGGCCGTGATCCGGCTGCTTTTCGAGATGAACCGCGAAAACGGCACGACGCTCGTGCTGGTCACGCACGACGAGTCGCTCGCGCGCCGCTGCGGCCGCAGCGTGCGCCTGGTGGCCGGGCGCATCGCATGATGCCGCCGCTCGCGGCGGCCTGGCGCATGCTGGTGCGCGACTGGCGCGCCGGCGAGCTCGCGGTGCTCGCAATCGCGCTGGTCATCGCCGTGGCGAGCGTGACGAGCGTCGGCTTCTTCGCCGACCGGGTCGGCCGCGCGCTGGAGCGCGACGCGCACCAGCTGCTCGGCGCCGACCTGGTACTGGTCGCCGACCATCCGTGGGACAAGCGGATCGAGGCTCGGATCGTCGGCGCCGGCGCCGGCCATGCCGAAGCGCTCACGTTCGTCAGCATGGCCCTCAAGGGCGAGGCGAACCAGCTTGTCGGGGTCAAGGCGGTGAGCGAAGGCTTTCCGCTGCGCGGCCGCCTGCGCATCGCCGCCGCGCCGGGCGCCCGGGACGAGGAGG
>DATCRO010000086.1:0-2899 GCA_036569025.1 Burkholderiaceae bacterium | reverse complement strand
ATGCGGAGCCTGTCGTTGAGCTGGCCCGCAGCGTAGCAGACCTGCCTTGCGCCTCCGCCGCCGTTCGACGGCGGTCCGCGTCGTTCCGTCGAATGCCCTGCCCTGCAACATGGCGGCGTTTTGGGCATCATGGGCGCCCGGCCACGCCGCCCCGTCCGGCGCGTTTCCCACTCACGAAAGACCGTCATGAAGCTCTATTACAGCCCCGGCGCCTGCTCGCTGTCCCCCCACATCGCGCTGCGCGAGGCGGGCGTGAAGTTCGACCTCGTCAAGACCGCGCTGCAGACGCACACGCTCGCCGACGGCAGCGACTACTACCAGATCAACGCCAAGGGCCAGGTGCCGCTGCTCGAGCTCGACGACGGCGCGCGCCTCACCGAAGGCCCGGTCATCCTGCAATACATCGCCGACCATGCGCCGGCCAGCGGCCTCGCGCCGGCGGCCGGCACGATGGAGCGCTATCGCGTGATGGAGTGGCTGAACTTCATCACCAGCGAACTGCACAAGGGTTTCTCTCCGATGTTCAACCCGAAGCTCGCGAAGGAAGCCAAGGACGTCTTCGCCGCGCGCCTGCAGGAGCGCTACAGGCTCGTCGACGCACGCCTCGAGGGCAACGACTACCTCATGGGCAAGCAGTTCAGCGTCGCGGACGCCTACCTGTTCACCGTGACGAACTGGGCTGCCGGCGTCGGCGTCGACCTGACCGGCCTCAAGAACCTGGACGCCTTCATGGCCCGCATGAAGTCGCGCCCCGCCGTGCAGGACGCGATGAAGGCCGAAGGCCTGCTCAAGTGACGCGTCGCCGCGTCCCCGAGGTCAGGCCGCCTTCGGCTTGACCTTGGCCGCGGCTTCCTTGGCCTTGATGCGGGCGCGCTCGACGTCCGTGTCGTGCGCGAGCGCCACGCCCATGCGGCGGCGCTCGAAGCTCTCGGGCTTGCCGAACAGGCGCACGTCGGTGCCCGGCACGCGCAGCGCGTCGGCCACGCCGTCGAACTGCAGCGCCTTGGCGTCGACGCCGCCGTAGATCACCGCGCTGGCGCCCGGGCTCTTGAGCGACACGTCCACCGGCAGGCCGAGGATCGCGCGGGCGTGCAGTTCGAACTCGCTCTGCCACTGGCTGATCATCGTGACCATGCCGGTGTCGTGCGGGCGCGGGCTGACCTCGCTGAACCACACGTCCGCGCCCTTGACGAACAGCTCGACGCCGAACACGCCCTGGCCGCCCAGGTCGTCGGTGACGGCCTTGGCGATGCGCTCGGCGCTGGCGAGCGCCGCGGCGTCCATGGGCATCGGCTGCCAGCTCTCGACGTAGTCGCCCTTGACCTGCACGTGGCCGATCGGCGCGCAGAAGCTGGTCTGCACCGCGCCGTTGGCGCCCAGGGAGCGCACCGTCAGCAGCGTGATCTCGTAGTCGAAGTCGATGAAGCCCTCGACGATCACGCGGCCGTGGCTGACGCGGCCGCCGGCCATCGCGTAGTCCCAGGCGGTCTTCACGTCGGCCGGACCGTCGATCTTGCTCTGGCCCTTGCCGGAGCTGCTCATCACCGGCTTGACGATGCACGGGTAGCCGATGGCCGGCTGGCCGCCCTTGCCGTCGATCGCGGCCTGCAGCTCCTCCAGCGAGTCGCAGAACACGTAGGGGCTCGTGGGCAGGCCCAGCGTCTCGGCCGCGAGGCGGCGGATGCCTTCGCGGTCCATCGTCAGCCGCGCAGCGCGCGCCGTGGGAATGACGCGCACGACGCCTTCGGACTCCAGCGCCTGCAGCTCCGCCGTCGCCAGCGCCTCGATCTCGGGCACGACGAGGTCGGGCTTCTCGCGCTCGATGAGCGCGCGCAGCGCCACCGGGTCGCTCATGGTGATCGTGTGCGCGTGGTGCGCCACCTGCTGGCCGGGGGCGTTCTCGTAGCGGTCGACGGCGATCGTCTCGACGCCCAGGCGTTGCAGTGCGATCAGCACTTCCTTGCCGAGTTCGCCGCTGCCCAGCAGCATCACGCGGGTGGCGGCAGGGCTGAGCGGGGTGCCGAGGGGCTTGGTGTTGGAGGTCATGGAGTTCGAAGGGGCGGATGGAGAAACGGTTGCAGACTCAGGCCTTGGCGGACGCCTTGAAGACGCTTTCGCAGGTGGCGTGCTGCGGATCGGCGGGCGGCAGCTTCGCGCACAGGCCCTGCACCTGCGTGCTGAGGTGGTCGACGGCGGCCTGGTGCTTGCCGCCGGCGTTCCACTTCTGCAGCGAGGCGCCGACGCGCTCCAGCGAGCGGCCGCTGCGCTGGTCGAACGCGTTGGCCTGGCCGGCCGCCTCGGCGAAGATGGACTGCGCGGTGGACTCGATGCGCCTGGCATCCTGCGGCGCGAGCTCGACCAGCGCCTTCAGGTAGCTCGAGCCCCATTGCAGGCGCGTGGCCGGGCCATCGCTCTTCTCCCAGGCCTGCTGGTACCACTGCAGCGCCTCGCCCGTGCGGCCCTGCTTGCGCGCGTTCGAACCGAGTTCGCTCATGAGGTAGTACGGCGAGTGGCTCTTTGCCAGGCTGGACTTGAGCAGCGCCTCCGATTCCTTCCACATGCCCGCTTCCTCGAGCAGCTGGCTGGTGCCCGGGATCACGGCCTGGCGCTCGAACGCGTTGGTGACCTCGCGGTCGGTGGTCGCGGCGGTGTCGCGCACTTCCTTGACGAGCGCCGGCGGCAGCTTCGGGTGCATCGTGTTCTTGGGCTGGTCGATGCGCGCCAGGTCGACGCGCGCGAACAGCGCGCCGAGGCGGTCGCCGCGCGACAACGTGGTGTCGGCCTGCAGCCGCGTGAGGGCGGCATCGAACGATGCGACGAGCTTCTGGCGGTCGGCGCCCGGCTTGGGCGCGAGGGCGGTGACGATGTCGGTGGCGCTGTTGGTCAGCACGTCCATGTA
>DATCRO010000085.1:0-3079 GCA_036569025.1 Burkholderiaceae bacterium | reverse complement strand
GCACCGAACCGGTGGCGCGCAGGCCCTGGTCGAACAGCCACAGCTCGGCGTCGAAGCCGTCCGGGTTCATCGCGCCGTGCGGGCGCCGCAGGCGAACCGGCAGGCGCCAGCGCTGGCCCGCGCGCAGCGGCGGCGGCGCTTCCGCCACGCTGCGGTCGTCGCGCTGGTTGCGGCTCCAGGCGAGCCAGACGCGCGAAGGCACGACTGGCGCGCCCGCGTCCGTCGGTGGGCTGGATGCGGGCGCGTCGTCGTCGTCATCGTCGCCCGGCGCTGCCGCGTCCGGCCTGGCCGCCCCGGCCGCCGCCACCGCCCCGGGCAACGGCTGGCCGGCCGCGTCGGCGAGCGCGCGCACGCGCCGGAGCTCGCGCGGCGTCATCGCCAGCGGACGCGCCGACTCCACCGCGAACGAGAAGTGCTCGCCGTCGGGCGCGAGCTGCGGCATGTCGTCGACCGTGCCGACGAGCTCGATGTCGCAGCCCTCCCACGCCGGCGCCAGCGCGTCGGCGAGGCGCAGGTCCGCGCGCCAGCCCGCATACGCCGCGCCGGCGGCCGCGACCGCCAGGCAGGCGGCCAGCCATGCGAGCCGAGGCCGGCCGGCGCGCCGCAGTGCCCGCGCCATGAGCCAACTCGCCAGTCCGCCGGCGAGCAGCAAGGCGTTGACCGCGCCGTCCCACAACGCCGGCTGCTGCAACTGCAGCGCCACGCCGCCCAGCCACGCCAGCGCCGCGCCGGCGCGCCGCCATGCGCCGGCGAAGTCGATGGAGACGCGAGCCGCTGTCATGCGATCGAAGTCTAGGAACGCGCTGGAAAACCGCCCGCGGCAAACCCCGGGGTTTCATCCGCGAATGCCGGGCACGGCCCATCGCCGGCGCCGTCGCGCGGCGAGCGCTGCCCGGCCTGCGTCCGCGGCGTCCCTTCGCGTTCGCCGACCGCTTGCTTCGACACGCAACGAAGCGTGTCCTGCACGCCCCGCCTACGCTGCCAGGCCACGCCTTTCGACAACTCGCCATGTCCGACTCCGGCCACGACGCCATCACCATCCAGCCTTCCGTCCTCTACTTCGGCACGCCCGTCGCGCTTGTCACCACGCTCGACGAACGCGGCGCCGCCAACATCACGCCGATGTCCTCGATCTGGGCGCTCGACGACCGGCTCGTCCTGGGCTTGTCCGGCCAGGGCCAGGGCTGCATGAACCTGCTGCACAGCGGCGAGGCCGTCGTCAACCTGCCCGACCCGCCGCTGCACGCCGCCATCGAGCGCATCGCCCGGACGACAGGCCGCACGCCGGTGCCCGACGACAAGCAGGCCCTGCGCTACCGCCACGAGGCCGACAAGTTCGCGCTCGGCGGCTTCACGCGCGCCGCATCGCAGTTGGTGGCGCCGCCGCGCATCGCCCAGTGCCCGCTGCAGCTCGAGACGCGGCTGCTGCACGCGCGACCATCGACGCCGGGCGCGGGCGAGGACGCGCGCGACCCGGGTTTCCTGGTCATCGAGCTCGCCGTCGTCCGCGTCCACGCGCATCGGGCCATCGTGCTGGACGGCACGCAGCACGTCGACACCGCGCGCTGGAGCCCGCTGCTGTACGTGTTCCGCCACTACTACGGCACGGGCGAGCGGCGCGGGCGCAACTTCCGCGCCGAGACCTGAGGCCGCCGACGTTTCGTCGCGCGGCGAAGCATCGCGGCCCCGGCCGGCGCGAGACTGGCGGCATCCAACGGAGACACCATGACCCTGACCTGCTTCATCCGCTACGAGATCGACCCGTTCAAGCGCGAGCACTTCCGCCAGTACTGCGAGGCCTGGGGCCGCATCATCCCGCGCTGCGGCGGCCACCTGCTCGGCTACTTCCTTCCCAGCGAGGGCACCAACTACGAGGCCTGGGGCCTCATCTCGTTCGACAGCCTCGCCGCCTACGAGGCCTACCGCAAGCGCCTGCGCGCCGACGCCCAGGGCCGCGCCAACTTCGAGTTCGCGCAGCAGGAGCGCTTCATCGTCCGCGAGGAGCGCACCTTCACCGAGGTGGTCGACGCGGCGTACCTGCGCGCTTCTGAAATACAGTGATGCATCCGCAGCCTGACCTTCTCCGCATGCCCGCTTCGCGCCGCGCCAGCCCGCCGCCCCCCGACGCCCCGCACGAGCCGCGGCTGGCGCGCATCGCCGCGCTGGTGGCCGACCCGTCGCGTGCCCGCATGCTCGCGTTCCTGCTGTCGGGCGAGTACGCCAGCGCCGGCGAGCTCGCGCGCGCGGCCTCGGTGGGCGCGGCCACGGCCAGCGCGCACCTGGTCAAGCTGGTCGACGCGGGACTGCTCGCTTGCGAGCCGCGCGGGCGCCATCGCTACTTCCGCATCGCCGATGCCGACGTGGCGCACGCGCTGGAGGCGCTGGCGATGGTGGCCGAACGCTCGTCGCACGACCGCGCCTGGTCGGCGCCGGCGCGCCAGCGGCTGCGCGAGGCGCGCTGCTGCTACGGCCACCTGGCGGGCCGGCGCGGCGTCGCGCTGTTCGACCACCTGCGCCGCAACGCCTGGCTGGTGGACGCCCCGGACGGCTACGCGCTGACCGAGGCCGGCGTCGCCGGGCTGGCCGGGCTCGGCTTCGATGCCGCCGCGCTGCAGGCAAGCGCGTCGCACCGCATCGCCTATCCCTGCCTGGACTGGTCGGAGCGGCGCGACCACCTCGCCGGCAAGCTGGCCAGCGGCCTGCTGGACCACTTCATGGAGCGCGGCTGGCTGCGCCGCATCGGCAGCGAGCGCGCGCTCGAGCTGACGCCGCCAGGGCGGCAGGCTTTGGCGCCGCTGCTGGCCATCGACTGATCGGCGCCTCGGCGTGCCGGTGCCTGGTGGGTGGTGACCCGACCTGCCAAGCGATCGGCGGCTCGGCGCGCCGGTGCCTGGCGGGTCATGACCTGAGCTGCCAACACGCGGCGCGGGCGTTCGCGGCCCGCCCGCCGCCGCTCGTCCCCTCCGCGCCGCCGCCCGCGGCCCGCGCGGCGACAGGTGATTGGACGGGCGTGTAGCATCCGTGCCCATCACGGGGCCCGCCGCCCCTGCACGGAGAACCGACATGACCATCGCCGCCC
>DATCRO010000084.1:0-6607 GCA_036569025.1 Burkholderiaceae bacterium | reverse complement strand
TCGTCCCAGCGCTCGTCGTTCGCATAGGCCCAGCCGGCGGCGCTGGCGAGCCACGGGTTGGTCGGCCAGCGCTGGTGCGCGGCGATGAAGTCGGCGCCCGACCGCTCGTCGGGCTCGCAGCGGATCGCCAGATAGGCGCGGTCGCCGTCGTCGGGACGTTGCGCGGCGCGCGCGCGGTCGCGCGCGCAGGCGGCCTCGTGCGCGGGGCCTTCGCCCGCCAGGTACTGCGCCGCGCGGGCCAGGGCGACGCTGTCGGGCGAGCGCGCCAGGCGATCCTGGAGGACCGCCGCCAGCCCCGGCTCGCCGCTGGCGGCGGCGAACCAGCTCTCGAGGTCGCCCTGGTGGTCGACGTCCCAGCGCGCGTGGACCAGCGCGACGTGATGCGCCGTGGCCACGTCCGAGCCGAGCGCGCCCAGCAGCTCCTGCGGCGTCGAGCCGGCGAAGCCCTGCAGCACGTGGCGCACCGCGCCCTCGCCATGGCGCGTCTCGACGCTGCGCGGCGGATCCTCGAACAGGTGGTCGACCGACACGGCCACCAGGCGCGGCGCTCCCAGCGGCTGAGGCGGCTCCTCGCGCGCCGGGCCGTAGACCGCCGTCCAGCGCACCAGCGGGCTCGCGCCGGCGACGTTGTAGACCTGCGTGCCGAAGCCGCCCTGGATCTTCGCGTCGAAGCGTTCGATCTCGCGGCCGTCGCGCGTCGTGGTCACGATGGCCAGCTTCGAGTCGGGCTCGACGTCCAGCTTCAGCGGACTGCCGGGCTCGACGTCGTGGCCGGTCTCGCCCACCTGCACCCGCACGGGGATGTCCAGGCCGTCGTAGATCACCAGCGTCGCGCTGCCGATGTCGGCGCCGACCGTCAGCACCGCGCCGACGATGCCGCCGGCGATCGCCAGCCGCAGGAACGCCGGCCCGCGGCCCGAGGCGCGCAGGAAGCGCTGCCACCACGTGAGCGTGACCTTGCGCACCTGCTCGTGCTGCACCAGCAGGCGCCGGTAGCGCACCGGCACCACGCACGCGGCCTCGGCGGCCGGCGCGGGGGTGCCGTCGCGCACCTGCGCGGCCAGGGCCTGCTCGGCCAGCAGGAGCTCGTCGAGCGCCGCGTTGCGCAGCGCGCCGAGCGAGCCGGCCGACGAATCGATCCAGCCGTCGACCACCTCCATCCACTTCTGGAGGTTCTGCGAGGAGGCCAGCGGCAGGTCGAAGCTGCCGAAGGCCTCGCTCCAGCTCGTCGCGTCCAGCCGCGCCAGCACCGCCGGCGACAGCAGCAGCTTGTCGCGCTCCAGGTGCAGTGCGTCGACGGCCTGCTGCAGGTGGTTGCAGTCGTTGATCAACGGCACCAGCGTGTCGTGCGTGACCTTGCCGCCGGCGGTGACCATCCGGAAGCGCACCCACATCGCCGCCTGCAGGTCGCGCGCCACGGCCTCGCCGTGCTCGGCGTAGTGCAGCACGGCCAGCAACCCGCGCAGCGCGGCCTCGTGCGTGGGCGCGCCCGGCGCGGCCGCGGCGTCGACCACGCGCGCCGCGGCCAGGTGCGCCTGGCGCGCGCGGGCCTCGTGCGCGTCCAGCTGCGCGCGCGCCTCGTCGCGCTCGGCCGACACCCGGGCGATCAGCCGGGGCAGCTCGCGGCGGGCCACGTCGTCGCCGCGATACCGGATGGCGCCCCCGCTGGCCTCGACCACGCCGGCGTCGAGCGCGCGCAGCTGCGCCAGCTCGCGATCGAGCTCGCGCACGCGTTCGACCGTCGCCGCCAGCGACTTCGGATACAGCCCCGAAAGGTCCGCGACGCCGGCGGCGCCGCGCAGCATGTCCTCGATGTCGTCCACCGAGCGCGTGACGGCGCGGCCGAGATAGACGCCCTGGTAGCGCCGCTGCAGGCTCGGGCGCTCGAAGCGGGCGTCGACGCGCGCGATCGTCTCGGCGATCGGCGCGACGGCCTTGTCGCCGGGCGGCAGGAGCTCGCGCGTCACGCGCTCGCGCAGCGCGGGCACCGCGTCGAACAGCAGCCAGGCGGAGCGCTCGTCCAGCGGCGCGGGCACGTAGGTCTTCTTCGCGTTGGCCTCGCGCTCGTGGTTCTGCGGGTGCGACTGCCACATGCGCGGCGGCTGGGTCAGCTCCTGCCTGAAGACGCGGTGCGCGGCCGGATCGGCGAGCGGGACCAGCGGCACGCGGCCGTACAGCGGGTCGTCGAGGATTGCGGCCATGCGCTTCATGAGATGCGCGTGCACCTCGAACAGGTCGGCCACGGGCGCGCCGCGCGCCTGCTCGCCCTGCGCGAAGCCGACGGCGCGGTCGAAGCTGTCGTCCGCCGCACGCAGCTTGGACAGCGCGTGCACCAGCGCGTCGCTGCCGGTGAGGCTGACGGCCACGAGGTCGGCCTGCAGCTCCATCTCGCGCGACAGGGCCGACTCCAGGAGCAGCACGCCGCGGAACGCGAGGTCGATCAGCGAGCGGATGGCCCACACGATCGTCTGCAGCAGCCAGCCGACCCACGCGATGCGCAGGTCCATGCGCGAGAGGCCGTCGACGAAAGCGTCGAGCTTGTCGCGCCGCGCGACCAGCTGCGCGGTGACCTGGTGCGCGACGTACACCCAGCGGCCCACCGCCATCGCACGCTGCCCGAAGTGGCCGAACTCGTGCGCCAGCACGGCGCGCAGCTCGCCGAGCGTGAGCGCGTTGACCAGGCTCAGGCCGATCTCGAGGTTCTTGCGCGAGGGCAGCAGCAGGTTGACCAGCGACAGGTCGTAGAACACCGCGGCGTTGACGCGCGCGGACACGTAGACCTTGTGCGGGCGCGGCGCGCCGGCGTCATCGGCGAGCTGGTGCAGGAACTCGAACAGCCGCGGCTGGTCGTCGGGTCGCAGTTCGACCAGGCCGCCGGGCTTGCCGCGCCGGATGAAGAACAGGCCCTTGATCATGAACGCCGCGATGAGCACGGCGCACGCCGCGGCCACCAGGCCGAAGAACTGCGGATCGCTGCTGCCCAGGCTCAGGCGCCAGGCGGTGCGCAGGAACCAGCCGGCCAGCGCGGCGTACAGCGCCATGAACACGAGCAGCGCGACGACGGCCAGCCAGGCCTGGCGCTTGTAGCGCGGCGGCAGCGTCGATTCGAGCGCGCCCGCACGGCGCACGGTGGCCTTGCCGCGTCCCGCGGCCTGCTGTCGATCCGGCATCGTCCTCCCCTGCCCCGCTCGTACGGCGGGTGCTCCTTCCAGGGCCTATTGTCGACTTGCGACGGCGCCGGGCGGGAGGACGTTTTCCCTCGAAAGCGCACCGCCCGCGGGGGGCGCGGGCGGTGGCTGCGTGGGAGGGCGGCCGTCAGCGGGCCGCCGGTGGGCGGTCAGTGGTCGTGACCGTGACCATGGCCATGGCCGTGGTCGTGGTCGTCGTCATGGTCGTCGTGGTCATGGTCGTGGCCGCGGCGGCCGTGGTCATGCTCGCCTTCCCAGTGGTCGAAGCGATGGTCGTGCGGGTGGTGCTGGACGTAGCGGTCGCGCACCCAGCTCTCCTGCACGAAGTACACGCGCTGGCCGCAGGCGCCGTACGCGCCGCAGTGGTGGCGCCAGTCGCGCTGCTGCCATTCGGGCACGTACAGGTAGATCGGGCGCTGCTGCACGGTGACCGGCGTCGGGGCGACCACGACGGGCTCGGCGTAGACCACCGGGGGCGCCACGAAGGCCACGCCCGGGGCCGGAGCGCCGATGTCGACGCGGCCATAGACGCCGGGGACGTTGATGTTCACGCTGGCGCCCACGGTGACCTGGGCCTGGGCGGCGCCGGCGGCGACCGCCACGAGGGCGGCGAGAACGAGGTGGAGCTTCTTCATGGTGCTTGTTCCTTCTGGGCTGCACGGGGGGCGGGATGCTGAACCCGAGCTTGCATCTAAAACGGCCTGCGCGACCGGGTCGTTGACGCCGTCAACGTAATCGAACTTTACAGACATCGGGGCCCGCTACTCGTCAGTGGCGTCCGACTTGGACGCAGGCGAATGCCCCGTCCGGCACGATCTGGCGCGCCCGCCCAGCCCGGGAGGTGCCAAACCGCCGCATTTGTGCGAGAATGCCGGGTTCGACCCCTTACAGCTTTACAAGACCGGATCCAATCATGGGCAACAAGATCGTTACCGAAGCCGACCGCAAGGCCACCCCGCGTCCGGCGCTGCCGATCGGCGTCACCGCCACCACCGGCAAGGGCCAGAAGCGCAGCCTCGAGCGCGGCGCCCACACCCGCAGCAAGAAGAACCCGGGCAAGCGCGCTCGCCAAGGTTGAACGGGGCCAGCCGGAGGCTGGACCCGGTTCAGGCCGCCAGGGCCGACCTTCTGCCGGCCCCGGTCGGCTGGAGACACGCACTCGCGGCTCATCCGCCGCGGTGCCCTCGACCACTGACGCCCTGACGGCGTGAACCAGGAGCCTTCGGGCTCCTTTGTTCGTTGTGCCGCGCTCCGCGCGTGCGCCGGACATCGCACCATGCTTCGAATCACCGAACTGCGCCTGCCGCTGGACCACGCCGAGGACGCCCTGCGTCCCGCGATCGTCGCGCGCCTGGGCGTGCGGGACGCGGAGTTGGCGTCGTTCACCGTCTTCAAGCGCAGCTACGACGCGCGCAAGAAGACGGCCATCGTGCTGATCTACACCATCGACTGCGAGCTCGCCGTCGATGAATCGGCCGTGCTCGCGCGCTTTGCGGGCGACCCGCACGTGCGCGTCGCGCCCGACACCAACTACCGCTTCGTCGGCCGCGCGGCCGAGGGCTTCTTCGACGGCGCGAGCGCGCCGCGGCAGCGCCCCGTGGTCGTCGGCTTCGGGCCGTGCGGCATCTTCGCGGCCCTCATCCTCGCGCAGATGGGTCTCGAGCCCATCGTGCTGGAACGCGGCAAGCCGGTGCGCGAGCGCACCAAGGACACCTGGGGCCTGTGGCGCCAGGGCAAGCTGGATCCGGAGTCGAACGTGCAGTTCGGCGAGGGCGGCGCCGGCACCTTCTCGGACGGCAAGCTGTGGAGCCAGATCAGCGACCCGCGCCATCTCACGCGCAAGGTGCTCACCGAGTTCGTGAAGGCCGGCGCGCCCGAGGAGATCCTCTTCGTCGCCAAGCCGCACATCGGCACGTTCCGGCTCGTGAGCATGGTCGAGAAGATCCGTGCGGACATCGTCGCGCTCGGCGGCGAGATCCGCTTCGAGCAGCGCGTGACCGACGTCCTGCTCGAAGGCCGGGGCGACGAGAAGCGCATCCGCGGACTGCGCCTGGCCTCCGGCGAGGAACTGCGCACCGACCACGTCGTGCTGGCGCTGGGCCACAGCGCGCGCGACACCTTCGCGATGCTGCACGAGCGCGGCGTGCGCATGGAGGCCAAGCCGTTCTCGGTCGGCTACCGCATCGAGCACCCGCAGAGCCTGATCGACCGCGCGCGCTTCGGCCCGAACGCCGGCAACCAGATCCTGGGCGCCGCCGACTACAAGCTCGTGCACCACGCCAGCAACGGCCGCGCCGTCTACAGCTTCTGCATGTGCCCCGGCGGCACCGTCGTGGCCGCGACGTCGGAGGAACGCCGCGTCGTCACGAACGGCATGAGCCAGTACTCGCGCAACGAGCGCAACGCCAACGCCGGCATCGTCGTGGGCATCGATCCGCAGGACTACCGCCAGGACGGCAAGGCGTCCGGCCCGGTGAACCCGCTGGACGGCATCGCGTTCCAGCGCTTCTGGGAATCGCGCGCCTACGAGCTGGGCGGCGGCGGCTACGTGGCGCCGGGTTCGCTTGTCGGCGACTTCATCAAGCGCCAGCGTTCCAGCGCCTTCGGCGAGGTGCTGCCGTCGTACAAGCCCGGCGTGCACCTGACCGACCTGCAGGAGAAGGGCCGCGGCAGCCTGCCCGAGTACGCGCTCGACGCGATCCGCGAGGCGCTGCCGGCGTTCGAGCGCCAGATCAAGGGCTTCTCGCTGCCCGACGCGGTGCTCACCGGCGTGGAGACGCGCACGTCGTCGCCGCTGCGCATCCCGCGCGGCAAGGACTACCAGAGCCTGAACGTGCGCGGCCTGTACCCGGCCGGCGAAGGCGCGGGCTATGCCGGCGGCATCATGTCGGCGGGCGTCGACGGCATCGAGGTCGCCGAGGCGCTCGGCGCCGCGCTGCTGGCCAGTTGAGCGTCCTTCAGTTCGACACGTTCAGCACGATCGCGGCCGGCGCGCTCGCCAGGCCCTGCGCATCGCGCGCCACCACGCGCAGCACCCAGCGCCCGCGCACCGTCGTCGTCCAGCCCAGCACGCCGCCGCTCGACAGCGACAGCCCGCGCGGCGCGCCGGTCATCGAGTAGCTCAGCGCATCGCCGTCGATGTCCGAGGCCGCCAGCGCGAGGTGCAGCGCCACGCCGGGCGGCACGGCCACGCTGCCCGAGGCCAGCGTCGGCGCATGGTTCACCTTCACCACGGCCAGCGTGTAGCGTGCGCTGGCCGACAGGCCGATGGCGGTCGTCGCCGTCGCCGTGAACCCGTAGCTGCCGGCGACGGGCGCCGCCCAGCGCAGCGCGCCGGCGGCATCGACCGCGAGACCCTCGGGCGCGCCGGACAACGCGTAGCTCGTGGTCACGCCCGCGGGCGCCACGATGGCCAACGA
>DATCRO010000083.1:0-5606 GCA_036569025.1 Burkholderiaceae bacterium | reverse complement strand
CGGCCGCGGGCGCGAGAAGCTGGCGCTCGAGAGCGCGCTGCACAAGGCCATCGAGCGCGACGAGCTGGTGCTGTACTACCAGCCCAAGGTGGACGTGGCCAACGGCAAGATGGTGGGCGTCGAGGCGCTGATGCGCTGGCGTCGCGGCGACCTGCTGATCCAGCCGGCCGACTTCATCCCCGTCGCCGAGGAAACCGGCCTGATCGTGCCCATGAGCGAGTGGGCCCTGCGCCAGGCCGCCAAGCAGGCGCGCATCTGGGCCGACGCGTTCGGCTTTGCCGACTCCATCGCCGTCAACATGCCCAACCGGATGTTCGAGCGCACCGACCTGATCGAGCAGATCTCGTCGGCCGTGCGCGAGGAAGGCATCCCGCACAGCATGATCCAGCTGGAGATCACCGAGACGGGCCTGATGAAGGACCTGCAGCGCGTGATCCCGTCGCTGCACCGGCTCACCGAGATCGGCGTGCAGATCGCCGTCGACGACTTCGGCACCGGCTATTCGTCGCTCGCGTACCTGACGTCGCTGCCGATCGCGGAAGTCAAGATCGACCGCAGCTTCGTGCGCGACCTGGGCGTGCTGCCACAGAGTCTTGCGGTTGTTACCGCGATCATCGCGCTGGCGAAGTCGCTGGACCTCAAGGTGGTGGCCGAAGGCGTCGAAAACCAGAGGCAGCAGGATGTCCTCTACGGGGAAGGCTGCTCGCTGATGCAGGGGTTCCTGTTCAGCAAGCCGATGCCGCCGGAGGACGTCCAGACCTGGATGGAGAGCGTCGCGCTCCCGCGCAAGGCGGTGGCGGCGCCCTCCGCAGCGAAGGTGCGCGCCAACGCCGGCGAAGTGGTCGACGTCGGGCGGCGCTCGTAATCTCATGCGGCCCTCGCGCCGCCAGCCGTCGACATCGCCATGCCCAAACCCTCCGCCGCCGAGACCGCCAAGGCCGCGTTGCGCCGCCTCGCGTTGTCCAAGCTGGAGCCCACGCCCGAGAACTATGCCCGCGCCTGGGCCGAGGAGGGCGGCGCGCCGGCCGTGGCGCCGCCCGCGCCGGCCGCCTCCGCGGCGGCCGCGTCCACGTCCGTCGCCAAGGCCAAGGGCGTGTACGACCGCATCGCCGCGCGGCTGTTCGAGGACGGCACGCAGCGCGAGGAGTTCGCGCAGGCGCTGCAGCGCGCCGACTGGGACGCGGCGCGCGGCCACGTCGAGCGCTCGGCCGAATCGCAGGCCGCGTTGTCGCAGGGCCTGGCCCTGACCATCGAGAAGCTCGCGCGCGGCCTGGAGCGCGGCGGGCGCCAGTGGACGGCGGCGCGCAAGAAGGACAGCCTGCAGCGCGTGCTGGAGGCCAACCGCAGCGACATCGCGCGGCTGCACCAGCGCATGAAGCAGCTGGTGGCGTCATGGGACGGCGACGTCGCCGACGAGACGGTCGACGTCGATGCGGGCGGCGGGCACGAAGCGCCACCGTCGCGTCCCATGGAACTGCTCGACCTGGGCAGCGGCACGATCTCCGAGGGCGGCTCGATCGAGCTGCAGGGCGGCATCGGCCACGCGCCCAGCGAACGCCCGGGCGCGCACGGCGACTGGCCGCCGGTGCTCGCGCAGTACGACGCGACGCTGCACGTGGCCCTTCCCGCCGACGACGCGCGCGCCACGGCGCTGTCGCACGAGCTCAAGGACCTGCAGGCCGACCTCGCGCGCGACGGCGCCACCGCGCGCCTGCGCGCGCAGGCCGAGGCGCTGTGCGAGCGCGCGCGCCGCCTGCTGGCGCATCGCCATCACCTGGTCGACGAGCTGCACCGGCTGACGCTGGAGATGAGCGCCGGCCTGGCCGAGGTGGCCGAGGAGGGCAGCTGGGTCAAGGGCCAGACCGAGAGCCTGAAGCAGAGCCTGGGCGAGCAGCCGAGCGTGCGCTCGGTGCGCGCCGCCAGCGAGATGCTAGCGAGCACGCGCGCGCGCCAGCAACGCGTGCGCGCCGAACGCGACAGCGCGCGCGTGGCACTCAAGGACGCGATCTCGCAGATGCTCACCGAGCTCGACGCGCTGGGCGACCACACCGGCCACTTCTCGGACAGCGTGGCGCGCTACGTCGACACGATCTCGCACGCGGACTCGCTGGAGAGCCTGGCCAGCGTCGTGCGCCAGATGATGGAAGAGGGCCGCGCCGTGCATGGCCTGGTCAGCGAGACGCAGGAGCGATTGAACGAGGGCCGCCAGCGCGCGGCCGAACTCGAGGAGCAGGTGCGCTCGCTGGAGTCCGAGCTGCGGCGGCTGTCCGACGAGGTGTCCACCGACGTGCTCACCGAGGTCGCCAACCGGCGCGGGCTGATGCAGGCCTTCGAGGTCGAGACGGCGCGCCTGGAGCGCCAGGGCGGCGAACTGGCGATCGGCCTGCTGGACATCGACAACTTCAAGAAGCTCAACGACACGCTGGGCCACTCGGTGGGTGACATCGCGCTGAAGTCGCTGGCCGGCCACGTGCAGAAGCAGTTGCGCGCGGTCGACGTCGTCGCGCGCTTCGGCGGCGAGGAGTTCGTCGTGATGCTGCCGGGCGTCGCGGTGGACGAGGCGCAGGTCACGCTGACGCGCCTGCAGCGCACGCTGTCGGCGAGCCTGTTCATGCACGACGGCCGCGAGGTCTTCGTCACCTTCTCCGCCGGCGTCACGCGCTACCGCCCGGGCGAGGCGCTGGAGGCGGCGCTGGAACGCGCAGACGAGGCGCTGTACGAGGCCAAGCGGACGGGCAAGAACCGGACGTGCATCGGGTAGCGACCTGAACCACGCACTTCCGAACCGCCAGCAGGGCGGGTTGGCCGCAGGCGTAACCCGCCATTCGGCTCGCCTCGATGCGCCAGCCCGATCGACGGCGGATATGCAGGCCGGCGAGCGGCGGGTTACACCTGCGGCTAACCCGCCCTACGAGTCCGGGGCGCGTCGGCCGGGGTCACCCGGGCGCCCCGCACCCCATTCCCTCGAACTTCCACGACGCCACGCGCCCTTTCGTCAGCACGAAATGCGTGGTGCACGTGATGGGCGCCGCCGGCGGCGTGAGTGCGGGCGTGGCGCCGGCGATGGTCGCGCCGGTGCCGCCGACGCGGGTGACGGCGACGACGGGCGGCGTGCCGGAGGCCGTCCGGCCGTCGATGTCCGTGCGCACGATCCACGTCAGCACCTCGCCGTCGGGCGTGGCCTGTGCCAGCGTCGGCGCGCCCCACGACGCCACGAGCTGCGCGCGCGTCGCGCCCTGCCAGCGCAGCAGCGAGGCCTCGTAGCGCGCATCCATCGATCCGGCCGGCGCGGCGCAGCCCGCCGCGGCCAGTGCGCACGCGAGCGCGAGGGACGGGGCGGTCGGTCGGGCCATGCGTGCATTGGACACCCGCGGCGCGCGGATTGCCGAAAGGAGGGTATCTTCCCGTCGAGGATCCGCCGATGAGCATGCACGCCGCCGATGTCCACGCCTTGTCCGACGCCGTCCGCGCGATCGAGCGCCCCGGCGTCGGCGCGCGGCTGGCCAACCTCGTCGGCTCGCCGATCGAGCGGCTGGTGGGGATGCTGCCCAAGCGCGCATCGGGTGTCATCTCGGCGGCGGCGCGCAAGGCCATCCACGGCGCGCTGAACCTGTCGCTGCGCACGCTGTCCACCAACGACCCGCTCGCGCCGGGCGCGCCGCCGCCGGCGTCCAACGGCTGGCACAAGGTGGCGAGCGCGGCCAGTGGCGCGGTGGGCGGCGCGTTCGGCCTCGCGGCGCTGGCCATCGAGCTGCCGGTGTCGACGACGATCATGATGCGCTCGATCGCCGACGTCGCGCGCAGCGAGGGTGCCGACCTGGCCGACCGCCAGACCCAGCTCGAGTGCGTGATGGTGCTCGCCCTGGGCGGCAACGCGACGAGCGACGATGCCGCCGAGGTCGGCTACTTCGCGGTGCGCGAGGCGATGACGCGCGCCGTCTCCAGCGCCGCGGCGCATCTGGCGCGGCACGGCCTGGCCAAGGAGGGCGCGCCCGCGCTGGTGCGGCTGATCACGCTGATCGCCGAGCACTACTCCGTGAACGTGACCGAGAAGGCCGCTGCGCAGATGGTGCCGCTGATCGGCGCGGTGGGCGGCGCGGCCGTCAACACGATCTTCATCGATCACTTCCAGACGGTCGCGCGCGGCCACTTCGCCGTGCGCCGCCTGGAGCGCAAGTACGGCGAGGCCACGGTGCGCGAGAAGTACCGCGAGCTCGCGGCGGCGCTGGCCTGAGAAGCCGCGTCTTCAGCGCGGGGCCGTATATTCCGGGCTGGTTCCGCGCCGCCCGTCCGCATGATCCACCACTCGTCGCCGCTCCGACTCTTGCGTGCCGCCATGGCGGCGCTGCTGCTGGCCGCGTCCGCCGGCGCCGTCGCGGGCGCGTCGCGTTCGCCGTGCACGCCCAAGCCGGTCAGCGACGAGCCCAAGTCGCAGGCGCCCGATGCGTTGTCGGTGCATGTCGACGCCGCCAGGCCGCTCGCGCTCGCCAACTGGGACGTGAACTGGTGGCAGCGCCGCCGCGTGTGGGTCACGCTGGCTGCCAGCAACGAGGGCGACGCGCCGACGCAGGTGCTGCCGCAGATGGTGGTCGACGCGCGTCCCGATGGCGGCGCGATGATGGCGTTGTTCGGCCTGCCCCTGGCGTTGCCCGCGCACGGCCGCGCCACGCAGCGTCTTGCGATCTACGTGCCCGATGACGCCAGGACACTGGGCGTGCGCACGCTGGTGGCCACGCCCGCCCAGCCCGTGGCCGTGTCGTTCACGCTGGAATGCTCGGACTCGCGCTACGACCCGGGCGAGTTCGCGCCGGCCGTCGCGCCGTTGCTGGACGAGGCGATGAAGACCTGGTTCAACGGCCTGGTCGACCCGCTGTCCGACCCGAACGCCACCGTCGACCTCGCACGCCGCCTGTCCAGCGGCGCGCAGGAGCCCGCCGACGTCGCCTGGACGATGCGCGCCCTGATGCAGGCGGTGCACGACGACCATGGCTTCTACGCGTTGCCCGGCGAGGCGCTGCCGGCGCGGCCCGCGCTCGTCACGCGCGCGCCCGAGCTCGAGCTGCGCGGAGACGGCACGGCCGTGCTGCGCCTGCACGCGCTCGACACGACGTCCGCAGCCGCCGCGCTCGCCTGGGCCACGTCGCTGCATGAAGGCATCGCCGCCGTGGCGGCGCGTCATCCGCGCGGCTGGATCATCGACCTGCGCGACCACGACGGGCAGACCCCGTGGCCGTCGCTGGCCGCGCTCAGCACCTTGCTGGACGGCCCCGCGGTGGGCCACTTCGCCAGCCGGCGCGGCACGCAGGAGTGGATCGTCGAGCGCGGCGCCGCGCGCATCGCCGGCGGCCCGGCGCTGGTCGACACCCAGCCGCCGCCCGAGCCCGACTTCCGCGGGCCGGTCGCGCTGCTGATCGGGCGCGGCACGCGCGACGCCGGCGAGGACGTCGCCGTCGCCTTCCGCGGCCGCCCGAACACACGCTTCTTCGGCGCGCCGACCGCCGGCTTCCCGCAACAGGGCGTCCAGCCGCACCGCCTGGCCGACGGCAGCACGCTGGGCGTGCTCGAGGTGCGCGCCGCCGACCGCACCGGGGTCGTCCAGCGCGAGC
>DATCRO010000082.1:0-2783 GCA_036569025.1 Burkholderiaceae bacterium | reverse complement strand
GCTCACTGGCCTGACCTGGCCCCTGCTCGCCATCGCGGTGGCGCTGGCCGAGCCGCTGGTGCTGACGCTGTTCGGCCCGGCCTGGCGTGAGGCCGCGCCCGCCGTGCCGCCGCTGGCGCTGCTGGCCGCGCTGACCGCCCTGTTCACCGGCGCGGGCCCCGCGTTGACGGCCGTCGGCCGGCCCGCTTGGGCGGCGCTGCCGCAGGCCTTGACGCTCGCCGCCTGGCTCGGGCTGGCCGCCACGTTCACATTGCCCGGCGGCGCGGCCGGCACGCCTCGCTTCGCGGGCTGGCTGCTGACGGCGGGCGCCGTGGCGCTGCCCTGCCAGCTGTGGCTGCACCGGCGCTGGCTCGGATTGCGCCCGGCGCTGCTGCTGCGCGCGGTGTCGCCCGGCGCCGTCATCGCCGTCCTGACCGGCGCCACCGCGTGGCTGGGCGCCTGCGCCGCGCCGGCCGGAGCGCCGGCACCGCTGCGCGCGGCGGCCGGGCTCGCGCTCGCGTTGCCGGCCTGGTGGCTGGCGCGGCGGATGGCCAGGCGGCCGACGCGCCTTCGCCGTCAGGCCGCGCCGGCCTCCGCCCGCTTTCTCATGACGATCAGGAAATGATCGCCGAGCCGACGCACGCCCGGCCAGCCGGCCACCCGGCGGTCCAGCCGCCACAGCCGGTCGTGCCAGCCCGGATGGCGCTGCTTGAAGTCGACCAGGTAGGGCGGCGGCGCGAACACGCAGACGCCGCGCACCCGCACGAGGTCGAACTCGGGCGCGAAGTCACGATGGAACTCGCCCGGCGTGAAGTAACGCGTCCAGATCGTCTGGCGGTTCATGCCCACCGGCACGGTGCCGCTGGCGTAGCGGATCGCCGCGCGCGCCCAGCGGCGCTGGCGCGCGTAGTGCAGCACCTCCCACGGGCAATGGCGGCCGATGACGGTGAAGACCAGCGCGCCGCCCGGCCGCAGCAGCCGGGCGCATTCGCGCGAGACGGCGCGCAGGTCGGGCACGCAGTTCAGCGGACCGAGGTTGGAGTACGCGCCGTCGAAGCCGGCCGCGACACCGTCGCCGGGTCCGCCGGTCCCCGGCAGGTCGAGTTCCCGGCCGGAGAGCCGATGCAGCTCATGCGCGCCGACGGCCAGCGCCTGGACGCGGCCGGCCAGGCCGGCCTGCGCCGCGCGCTCGCGCGTGCGCTCGACCATGCGCGGCGACCAGTCGGTGGCCAGCACCCGGTGGCCGGCCCCGGCCAGGTGGACCGCGTCCAGGCCGGTGCCGCAGCCCAGGTCGATCAGCCGGCTGCCGGGCGCGAAGGTCGCGTCGAGCCAGCGCCACATCTCGGCGCGCATGTCCTGGATCGCGGCGTTGTTGCCGCGCGGGCCGTCGTAGTCGGCGGCGACGCTGTCGAAGGCGGCCTGCGTCTCGCGCAGCTGGGTCTGAAGGTCGGGAAGCGTGGTCATGGCAGGAAGCGGATGGACAAGGTGAAGGAATCGGAATGGCGACGGTGAAGCGCAAGCTCGCGCTGGTCGTGCCCGGCGGCGTGCATCGCTCGGGCACGCAGGACGTGATCCCGGCGGTGCTGGCCTTGGTGGAGCGGCTGGCGGCGCGGCACGAGCTGCATGTCTACGCGCTGTTCCAGCAGCGCGAGGCGGCGCGATGGCCGCTGCGCGGGGCGCAGGTGCACGCGGTCGGCGGCACGGGCCGCACGGCGCCCTGGCGCGCGCTGGCGGCCATGGCGGCCGAGCATCGGCGCGCGCCGTTCGCGCTGGTGCAGGCGCTGTGGGCGGGTCCCTGCGGGATGAGCGCGGTGGCGGCGGGACGGCTCCTGTCCCTGCCCAGCGCGGTGCACGTGGCCGGCGGCGAGCTGGTCGCGCTGCACGACATCGGCTACGGCGGCCTGCTGAGCCGCCGCGGCCGCTGGCGCGAGCGCTGGGTGCTGCGCGGCGCCGGCGCGGTGACCGCGGCCAGCGCGCCGATGCTGGCGCAGATCGCCGGGCACGGCGTGCAGGCGCGGCGGCTGCCGCTGGGCGTCGACCTCGCGGCCTGGCCGGCACGCGCGCCGCGGCCGCGCGCCGGCGGCGCGCCGCTGCGGCTGCTGCACCTGGCGAGCCTGAACCGGGTCAAGGACCAGACCACGCTGCTGCGCGCCGTCGCGACCGCGGTCGCGGCCGGGCTGCCGCTGCGCCTGGACATCGTCGGCATCGACACCCTGGACGGCGCCATGCAGGCGCAGGCGCGCGCGCTGGGCCTGGACGAGGGCCTGGTGCGCTTTCACGGCTTCCTGCCGCAGCGCGACTGCCGCGCCTGGGTCGAGCAGGCCGACGTGCTGGTGATGGCATCCCGCCACGAGGCCGGCCCGCTGGTGGTGCTGGAGGCGGCCGTCGCCGGCGTGCCGTGCGCGGGCACCGCCGTCGGGCACATCGCCGAATGGGGCGGCCAGGCGGCCGCGCTGGCGGTGCCGGTCGGCGATGCCGCAGCGCTGGCCGCGGCGATCCTGCGGCTGGGCCGCGACGAGCCGCTGCGCCTGGCCCTGGCGCGGCGTGCGCAGGCGCTGGCCCTCGCGCAGGACGCCGACCACACCGCCGCCGCCTTCGAGACGCTGCATGCGGAACTGCTCGCCCGGCGGGGGCGCCGATGAGACGCGGCACGCCCGGGTCCGCGTCGACGCCGGTGTCCTCGCCGGCGTCATGGCTCGCCGTAGGCCAGTGCCTGCTGCACCGAGAACCGCGCCGCCGCGCTGGCCGGCGCGCCGAGGAGCCAGCCCGCCATGCGCGCGGCGCGGGAGCGGCGGCTCCAGGCG